>DATNNA010000124.1:0-25224 GCA_035602075.1 Binatus sp. (SeqCode)
GTCCGGGTTCATCTCACCGAGACCCTTGTAGCGGGCGACTTCGGGTTTTCCGGCCATCTGCGCCAGCTTCCGATTCTTCTGCTCATCGGTATAGGCGTAGCTGATCTCTTTCCCCCGGGTGATCTTGTAGAGCGGTGGCTGTGCGATGTAGAGATATCTCCCCGTGATCACCTGCGGCATATAGCGGAAGAAAAATGTGAGCAGCAATGTACGGATGTGTGAGCCATCTACGTCAGCATCAGTCATTATTATCACGTGATGATATCTGAGTTTTCCGATATCAAATTTCTCGCCGACGCCGGTGCCGAGCGCGGTAATCAGGTTGCGGATCTGCTCGGAGGTGAGGATCTTGTCTTCGCGGGCCTTCTCGACGTTGAGGATCTTGCCGCGCAGCGGGAGGATCGCCTGGAAGCGTCTGTCGCGGGCACCCTTCGCCGAGCCCCCGGCGGAATCGCCCTCGACGAGGTAGATCTCGCTCAGGCTGGGGTCACGTTCGGAGCAGTCGGCCAGTTTGCCGGGTAGCGTCGACGATTCGAGCAGTGACTTGCGCTGCACCAGCTCGCGGGCCCGTTTCGCCGCGTCGCGGGCGCGAGCGGCCACCAGGCATTTCTCGATGATCCGCCGCGCATCCGGCGGGTTCTCCTCGAGGTACTGGGTGAAGGCGTCGGAGAAGACCGTCTCGACCTGGCCGCGGACTTCGGAGTTCCCCAACTTGGTCTTGGTCTGACCTTCGAACTGCGGCTCGCGCACTTTGACGCTGATCACCGCGGTCAAACCCTCGCGCACGTCGTCGCCGGTGAGGTTGGGATCCTGCTCGCGCATCATGTTCGCCTTGCGCGCGTACTTGTTCAGCACGGACGTCAGCGCGGAGCGGAAGCCGGTGACGTGGCTGCCACCCTCGACGGTGTTGATGTCATTGGCAAACGCGAGAACGTTCTCTGTGAAGCCTTGGTTGTACTGCAGCGCGATCTCGACCGTGTTCTCTTCGATCTCGCGCTCGACGTGCAGCGGCCGCAGGTTGACCCAGCCCTTGTCGCGGTTGAGATATTTGACGAAGGCGCTGATGCCACCTTCGAAATAGAAGGTGTAGTCGAGGTCGATGCGCTCGTCGCGCAGCAGGATGGTCAGGGCCTTGTTGAGGAAGGCCAGCTCGCGCAAGCGGTGCGAGACGACGTCCCAGTGAAAGCCGAGCTCTTCGAAGACATCGGGATCCGGCCAGAATCGAATGTAGGTGCCGGTGGTATCGGCTTTACCGACCACCTTCAAGGGCGCGACGGGCGCACCCCGCCGGTATTCCTGGTAGTGCTGCTTGCCGTGGCGCATGACGGTAACCTGCAGCCGCTCAGAGAGCGCGTTGACGACTGAAAGCCCCACGCCATGCAGGCCGCCCGAGACTTTGTAGCCGCCACCGCCGAACTTTCCGCCGGCGTGCAGCTTGGTCATGACCACCTCGAGGGCCGGCTTGCCCTGGTCTTTCATGATGTCGACCGGGATTCCGCGGCCGTTGTCGGCGACCGAGGCCGAGCCGTCCTGGTGGAGGGTTACCTCGATCCGCGTGCAGAAGCCAGCCAGGGCCTCATCAGTGGAGTTGTCGACGATCTCGTAGATAAGGTGGTGGAGGCCCCGGTTGTCCGTGGAGCCGATGTACATTCCGGGACGCCGTCTGACCGGCTCCAAACCCTCCAGAACCTGGATGGCTTTGGCGTCGTAGGCAGGCGTCGTTTTTTCCTTAGGATTTAGCAAATCGCGTATTCAAATTATACCCAATAAGGGTGCCAAAATAGACCTTTGTGGGCGCCTAAAAACGCCCTCCGGGACGCCCTCGTCGAGGCGGCTGCCCCCGGGGCGCGGGCGGCATGTCAGGAAGCGACGACCGGTGCCCTCTTTTCGACCGGCGGCCGCCAGCGCAAGTCGAGCTGGCGCGCGGCCCGGACCTCGTCAAGCCGTCCGACCGGGGCGTTGTGGGGCGCGGTCTTGACGAGCTCGGGATCCTTCGCAATCTCCTCCACGATCTGCTCGACGGCGGCGACGAACTCGTCGAGGGTCGCCTTTGACTCGGTTTCGGTGGGCTCGATCATGAGCGCCTCCGGAACGATCAGCGGAAAGTAGACCGTCGGCGGGTGGAAGCCCAGATCGATGAGCCTCTTGGCGATGTCTTTCGCGGACACGCCCTGCTTCTTCGCCTTCGTCGCTGTCAGCACGAACTCGTGCAGTGACGGCCCGCTGAACGCATCGTCGAAGGAGCGGCGAAGGTGATGCCGGAGGTAGCTGGCGTTGAGCACCGCGTTCTGCGCCACCTCGTTGATGGTGTTGCCGTACGTCCGAATGTAGGCGTAGGCCCGGAGCAGCATGCCGAAGTTGCCATAGAAGGAGCGCACCTTCCCAATCGATTGCGGCCGCTCGTACTCGAAGCGAAAGCCTTCATCGGTCCGCTCTACGGTCGGTATCGGCAGGAAGGGCACCAGGTGAGACTTCACGCCGACCGGTCCCGCGCCGGGGCCGCCGCCGCCGTGCGGGGTGGAAAACGTCTTGTGCAGGTTGAGGTGCACGACATCGAAGCCCATATCGCCCGGCCGGGCGATCCCAACGAGGGCATTGAGGTTGGCACCGTCGTAGTAGAGCTGCACGCCCTGCTCGTGCGACAGCCGGGAGATCTCCAGGATGTCCTTCTCGAAGAGGCCGAAGGTGTTCGGATTGGTGAGCATCACGGCCGCGACCCGGGTCGAGATCTTGCTCTTGAAATCCTCGAGGTCGACGAGGCCGTCGGGACCGGACTTGACGGTCACTGTCTTCAGGCGGGAGAGGGTGGCGCTCGCCGGATTGGTGCCGTGCGCACTGTCCGGGACCAGCACCTCATCGCGGGTCTCACCGCGGCTGCGATGGTACGCCTGGATCATGCGCAGCCCGGTCCACTCGCCGTGCGCGCCGGCGGCGGGCTGCAGGCTCATCCGATCCATCGCGGTCAGCGCCAGCAGGGCGCGCTCCAGCTCCCACATCAGCCGCAAGGCCCCCTGGGCTCGTGCCGGCGGGTGGTAGGGGTGAAGATCGGCGAAGTCGTCGAGGCGGGCGAGCGCCTCATTGACGGCCGGGTTGTACTTCATGGTGCAGGAGCCCAGCGGATAGAGGCCCTGGTGAAGGTTGAAATTCAGACGGCCGAGGCGGCCGAAGTGCCGGGCCACCTCTGGCTCGCTGAGCGAGGCGATCGGCAGCGGCGACTGACGGCGGAGCCCGGAGGGCACCAGCTCGTCGATCGGGCGCGTCTTGACGCCGGCCGCGGGGAGCTGCGGGCTCGGCCGGTCCTCGCGGCCGAGTTCGAACAGCAGGGGTTCGCTCACGCCAGGGCCTCGAGGAACCGCTCGATGGCGCGCGGATGGTTGAGCTCGGTGACCGAGATGAGTAAGGCATCCGACAACTCGGGGAAGAACCTCCCGAGTGGCAAGCCCGGCAGGACGCCACGCTCCAGCATGAAGGCCTGCGTCTGTTCGGCCGGATAGGGCGTGTGCATCACGAACTCCCAGAGAAACGGGCCATCGAAGGCGAGCCGGTACCCTTTGCGTTCCACGAGCTGCGCGGCCAGGTGATGGGCCCGTTGCGCGCTGAGCTCGGCGAGCTGCTTCAGGCCCTCCCCGCCCATGTGGGCGAGGTAGACGGTGGCGGCAATTGCCATCAGCGCGTGGTTGGTCGTGATGTTGGAGGTCGCATGCTCGCGCCGGATATGTTGCTCGCGAGCCTGTAGCGTCAACACGTAGCCACGCCGGCCCTGCGCATCGAGCGTCGCGCCAACCAGCCGCCCGGGCATGCGGCGCATCAACGCCTCCGTGCAAGCGATGAAGCCAACGTAGGGTCCGCCGAACGACAGGGGAATGCCCAGCGGTTGTCCGTCGCCCACCGCGAGGTCGGCGCCGTACTCGCCAGGTGGGGCGAGGATTCCGAGGGAGATCGGGTCGACGCAGGCGATCAGCAGCGCGCCCGAACGGTGCGCGAGGTCGCTGATCGGTTGCGGATCTTCCAGCACGCCATAGAAGTTTGGTTGTTGCAGGATGACCGCCGCCGTGGTCCCGGTGATGGCTTGCTCCAGTTTCGACAGCTCGACGCGTCCGTCGGCCCCCGGCGGGACCCGGAGGATCTCATACTGCTGCGCCTCCGAGTAAGTCTTGAGGACCTGCGCGTACTCGGGATGGAGCGCGCCGGCGATGACGACGTTGTGACGGTTGGTGTGTGCCACGGCCATCGCGGTCGCTTCCGCCAGCGCGGTGGCGCCGTCGTACAGCGAGGCGTTGGACACGTCCAGCCCGGTGAGGAGCGTGATCATCGTCTGAAATTCGTAGGTCGCCTGCAGCGTGCCCTGGCTGGCCTCCGCCTGGTAGGGCGTGTAGGTCGTGTAGAAGTCGGGCCGCGAGATGACCTGGTTGACGATCGCCGGGCTGAACCGCCGCGATGCGCCAGCACCCAGGAAGCTGTGTGACGGCGGGATCCGCGCGTTGAGGCGGCCAAGTTCGCGAATGTACTGCACCAGTTCGACTTCGGAGAGCGGCTCGGGGAGCTCGACGCGATCGACGCGCAGGGCCTCAGGAAGATGCTTAAACAGGCCGTCGAGGCTGTTCAATTCGAGCGCCTTCAACATCTCCGCGCGCTCGGCATCGGCGTTCGGGAGGTAGGTCACTAGTGCGATTGGCCTTCGACGAAGGCGTCGTAGGCCTTCTGGTCGAGAAGCTTGGGATTGTCCTTCACGGCCCGAAGCTTGATGATCCAACCCTTGCCGTATGGATCCTGGTTGACGTACTCGGGGTGGTCCTTGAGCTCCTGGTTGACCTCAGTCACCTCGCCACCAACCGGGCTGTACAGGTCGGAGGCCGCCTTCACCGATTCGATCACCCCCAGGCGAGCGCCCGCATCGAGCTGTTGACCGACCGCCGGCAGCTCGAGGTAGATGACGTCGCCGAGCTGCGACTGGGCATATTCGCTGATCCCCACCGTCGCCGTCTCTCCGTCCTTCTTGACCCACTCGTGGGTCTCCGCAAATCGCATCCCGCTCAGCTCTGCCATCCCAACTCCCTTTCCTTCATTTCGGATGAGGCCGCTTGTAAAAGGGCAGCTGGACGACCTCGGCGGGGGCGGCCGTGCCACGAACGTCCACACCAAATTGGGTCCCCGGCTCGGCCAGGGCCGGCGGCACGTAAGCCATCCCAATGTTGTAGCCGAGGGTGAAGGCGACGTTCCCCGAACTCACGGTACCGACGCGCTCGCCATCACTGACGACGCGGTAGCCGTGACGGGGAATGCTGCGGTCCAGCATTTTGAACCCCACGAGCACCCGGGCGAGCCCATGCTCGCGGGCCTGGATGATGGCGTCGCGGCCGATGAAGTCCTTGTCGAGGTTGAGGGTCCAATCCAGCCCGGCTTCGAGCGGATTGGTGTCGCGGTCCATGTCGTTGCCGTAGAGGCGCATTCCCGCTTCCAGTCGCAAGGTGTCGCGAGCACCCAGGCCGGCCGGCCGGATGCCGTCGGACTGGCCCTCATCGAGCAGCGCGCGCCAGAGTCGCACGGCGTCGGCATCGGCGCAAAACAGCTCGAAGCCGTCTTCGCCGGTATAGCCGGTCCGCGAAATCACACACGGCACATCCGCAACGGTCCCCTCGACGAAGGCATAGTACTTGACACTGCCCAGCTCGGATCTCGTCAGCCGCTGGACGAGGCCCACCGCTCGCGGGCCCTGCACGCCGATCAGCGTCCATTCTCGTCCGACATTAAGGACAGAGCCTTCACCCTGCCCTCCCCCGCGTGCGGGGGAGGAATCCGACGACTGCGAACGGATCCACTCGAAGTCGCCGTCCTGGTTTCCGGCATTGACCACCAACCAATAGCTCGCGTCTGGCATCGCGTAAACGAGGACATCGTCGATGATGCCGCCGTCCTTGTCGCAAAGCAGGGCGTACTGGATCCGGCCGGGCTTGAGGCGAGCCACGTCGCGGCTGACGACACGCTGGGCCAGGCTCTCGTCCGCGATGCGCAGCTCACCCATGTGCGAAAGATCGAAGAGACCGACGGCCTCCCGCACCGCGCGGTGCTCCTCGCGGATGGTGCTGTACTGGAGCGGCATCACCCAGCCACCGAAGTTCGTCATCTGGGCGCCGAGGCGGACATGTTCCTCGTAGAGCGGTGTCCGCGCGGCCGTCACGACCAAACGTTACGCCTCAGGGTCGGGCTCGTCAGCGTCGTCGAGGACATCGAGGTAGTCGAGCAACTCCTGGTCGTGGACGACGCGCGCCCCACCCAGCATCTCCAGGATGACGTTGACCCGCGCTTCCTCCCACTGCAGGAGCTTGGCCAGCTCGGCCGGCGTCGCTTCGCGGCCGAGTCGCTCCGAGAGGAGGCGTTGCGCCGACTCCAATAGGCGACACGCGACGACGAACGCCTCGTCGTTCCGCTGGGCCTCGTCCGTCTGGGCGAGCACGTCATCCATCGTGACGGCGATGGCGTGGACGAGCCGGGCGTGGAAACCACCGTCACCGGGCTTGTAGTGCTCAACCGCCGAGATCAAGCCGACGGTCCCTTCCTGGAAAAGGTCGCCAAAGGCGGCGCCGCGGTCTTTCCGCGCCTGAGCGGCTTCCACCACCAGGTGAAGGTTGTGCTCGATCAGCGTCCGGTTGGCCGCGTCGCGGTCTACGCCCTGCGTGGCAAGGAGCCGCTGCTCCTCAGCGTTGGAGAGTGGTGGATACTGCGCGACTTGCTCGCGGATCTCCTCCTCCTCATCCTTCGGAGGTCGTTGCTCGACACGTTGGGCCACGTTCTCATTCTACGAACGACGGGCCTGCGAACCGGGGCTATGATCAGCTTGTGAAGAGGGCCGCCCGGCTCTTTCTCGCGGCCGCCATGCTGGCCGCTTTCGTGCCCGCGGTTCAAGCCCGCGCCGCCGAGCCGCATGTCCTGGTGGCGACCCTGACCGGAGTGATCAACCCCATCACCGACAACTACATCTCCACCGCCGTCGACAAGGCCGTTTCGGGCCGGGCCACCGCGCTGATCATCGCCATGGACACCCCGGGCGGGCTCGACACGTCGATGCGCGACATCATCAAGAAGATCCTCGCTGCCCCGGTGCCGGTGGTGATGTTCGTCTCTCCGTCGGGCGCCCGGGCTGCCTCGGCCGGTCTCTACATCACGGAGGCGACCGACATCGCCGTGATGGCGCCGGGGACCAACATCGGCTCTGCGCATCCGGTCAGCCTCGGTGGGTCGAACCCCGCCGCCAGTCCGGCGGCTAGCCCCAGTGCCAGCGGCGCCACCTCGACCGCACCGGACATCGAATCGCAGAAGATCGAAAACGATGCGGCCGCCTACATTCGGGCGTTGGCCACGCTGCACCACCGCAATGCGGACTGGGCGGAGAAGGCCGTGCGGCAGAGCATCAACGCGCCCGCGGACGACGCCGTGAAACTGGGTGTCGTCGACTTCGAAAGCCGGGACCTCGACACGTTGCTACAGGACCTCGACGGTCGCCAGGTCGCAAAAGGCGGCCACACCTACACGCTGCAAACCGCCCGGGCCGGCATCGAGCGCTTCGACATGAGTGGGTTCGACAAATTCTTGCAAGCGCTCGCCGACCCGAACCTCGTGTACCTCCTCTTCCTGCTGGCCATCATCGGCATCGGCTTCTGGGTCACCCATCCGGGGTTGTTTCTTCCTGGGGTGATCGGCGTCATCGCCGGCGTGCTCGCCGCCGTGTCCCTATACGACCTTCCGATCAACATCGCCGGAGTCCTCCTGATCTTGATCGCGGTCGTGCTCTTCGTCATCGACCTGAAGGCGGTGACCCACGGCGTGCTGACCACCGGCGGCATCGTCGCGATGACGCTGGGGGGCCTGCTGCTGGTCAACACCAGCTTCCTTGCCGAGGGCGTCAACATCCCCCTCCTGATCGTCACCGTGCTCGTCATTGCTGGGATCTTCCTCTTCATCCTGCGCAAATTGATCGATGCCCGGCGGCGTCCGTATGCGGCGGGCGAGGAGTCGATGATCGGCAGTCTCGGCTCGGTGCGAGAACCCTTGAACCCCAGTGGGATGGTCTTCGTGAGCGGCGCGCTGTGGCAGGCAACGTCGACAAGTGGGCCGCTCGATGCCGGGACGCAGGTGCGCGTGGTCGGGGTCGACGGACTTCGTCTGCGCGTCGAAGCCCTGCAACAGCAGCAGCCGCTCCCGGCGGAGGGGCCGCAGGCCGCCTCGTCATGACACGCGCGCTTTTCCACGCCGGAGCGCGCTGATGAGACGCGCGCTTGAAACATGACTCGTAAGATGAAACCGTCGCACCTAGTGCATTAGCGAGGAGGGATCCGTGGGCGTATTCGCGCTGATTGTTCTCGGCATCATCGTTCTTGTCGTTCTTATCGGCCTCAGCTCGGCGATCCGGATCATCAACGAATACGAACGTGGCGTCCTCTTCCGGCTGGGCCGCCTGATGACGTTGAAGGGACCGGGGCTGCGGCTGATCATTCCTTTCGGCATCGACCGCCTGGTGAAGATCGATCTCCGCACCGTGACCCTCGAGGTCCCGCCTCAGGAGGTCATCACGCTCGACAACGTGACCATCAAGGTCAACGCCGTCATCTACTTCCTGGTCGTCGATCCCAACAACGCCGTCACCAAAGTTGCCAACTTCATCAACGCAACTTCACAAATCGCGCAAACTACGCTACGGAGCGTGCTCGGCCAGTCGTCACTGGATGAGCTCCTTGCCAACCGGGAGAAGATCAATACCCGCCTGCAAAAGATCATCGATGAGCAGACGGAGCCCTGGGGCATCAAGGTCTCGACCGTCGAGATCAAAGACGTCGAGCTCCCGCAGACGATGCAGCGGGCCATGGCCAAGCAGGCGGAGGCGGAACGCGAGAAGCGAGCCAAGATCATCCACGCCGAGGGCGAGTTCGAGGCGGCACAGAAGCTGACCGACGCCGCCGGCGTCATCGCCACCCAACCCAGCGCGCTCCAGCTGCGCTATCTGCAAACCCTGACGGAAATTGGGGTCGAACGGAACACCGTCATCGTTTTCCCGGTCCCGATCGACCTCGTCCAGCAGTTGATCGATATCCGCCAGGGCAAGGGCAGCGGCCCGACGACACCGGCAAAGACCTGACCTTCCTTCTCGTCCACGGAGACGCGACGCTCGACTTCTGGACCGTCGTGCTGCTTGGAATCGTCATCGGCCTCTATGTGCTCGCCAACTTCGGCGAGCGAAATTCCACCGCGCGCATCGCGTCGCTCATCGCGGGCGGCGCGCTGTCGGGGCTCGCGTTTCTGGTTGGCCTGTTGGTTGCGGCAGGCCACCTGTTGGTCTACTCGGCTGGAACCGAGCGCGCGGATGCCTTCCGGACGGCGGAGCTGCTCGCGGTTCCCCTGATGGTGGCCGGCGGTCTCGGCCTGCTATACCTATGGCCTCCTCTCCAGCGTGCGGTGGCGCGCGTCCTTCCAGTACGCCCCGGCTCGCCGGTCGTCTACCTCACCGTGGTACTCGGCCTGCTGCTGGTGTCGCAACAAATCGGTGCGCAGGTGCAGCCCGGCACACCCCTGACGATTGCCGATCTGCTGGCGCAGGACATTCCGTTGCTCATCCTTGCCTTTGTCGGCGTCGGGATTTTCGTGCGACGGTCGCCGCGCGAGGCGACCGAACGCCTCGGCTTGATCCCGCCCCGTCAGAAGCGGTGGTGGTTGATCGCGGTGGTGGGCATCGTCGCGTTCCTCGCGGTCGCTTACGGGATCGAGCGGGTGGCCGACAAACTGACTCCATCGACCCAGCAGCAGGTCACGAATGCGACGAATGTGCTCTTCAGCCGCTTCAATAACCCGATCGGCGTCATTCTGCTCGGGCTAATGCCGGCGGTCGTGGAAGAGACGCTCTTCCGCGGTGCCCTGGTTCCGCGGCTCGGCATCGTGGTCACCGCCGTCTTGTTCGCCGCCCTGCACACCCAGTACGCCGTCACCTTCGCCACCCTCGAAGTGTTCGTGCTCGGCGTCGGGCTCGGATGGCTGCGTGTCCGGTCTGGCAGCACCCTACCGTGCATGGTGACGCACGCCGGCTACAACATCGCGGTCGGCCTGATCGGCTACCTCGCGAGATAGTTATGCACAGGCAATCCACTTGTGCAAACGTGCGTTTGCTCCGGCCGACCGTATAATCCCGGCAGCACCGTCCCGCGTTCAGCCAGCAAATTGCCAAGAGTCTACGCAGTCGTCAACCAAAAGGGCGGAGTCGGCAAGACCACGACCGCCATCAACGTGGCTGCCAACCTTCCTGAGCTCGGCCTGAGCGGGCTGATCGTCGACATGGATCCGCAGGGCAACACCACCAGTGGGCTGGGCATCGTGCGCAGCGAGCTCAGCAGTAGTGTCTACAACGTCATCGTCGACGCCGACGACATCAATGAGGTCATCAGGCCCACCGCGGTCCCCGGCCTCGACATCCTTCCCTCGCACCGCTCGCTGGCGGGGGCCGAGATCGAGCTGATCAACCTCCCACGCCGCGAACGCCGGTTGCTCTACGCGCTCGAGGGGCTGCGCGTGAACTATGACTACATCATCATCGACTGCCCACCGTCGCTGGGCTTGCTCACGGTGAACTCCCTGGTGGCCGCCGAGTACATGCTCATCCCCATCCAGTGCGAGTACTACGCGCTCGAAGGGCTCGGCGCGCTCACCCACACGACGCAGCTCATCCAGCGCGAGCTCAATCCCCGTCTGAAGATCGGCGGCATCGTCCTGACGCTCTTCGATCCACGTTTGACACTCACGCTCCAGGTTGCGGAGCAGGTCCGCGCCCGCTATCCGGAGAAGACGTTTCAGACGGTCATCCCCCGCAACGTGCGGCTCAGCGAGGCGCCCAGTCATGGGATGCCGATCACGCAATACGACCCGACCTCGCGCGGCGCCGTCGCGTATCAGGAACTCACGAAGGAGTTGATCGCCAGATGAACAAACGACGTGGTTTGGGTCGGGGCCTGGAGGCCCTGATTCCGTCGGGGGAATACGTCGAGGAGCTGAGCGACAACCGCGCCCGTCGCCGTTTCGCCCTGCAAATCGCGATCGCCGAAATCAAGCCGAATCCGGAGCAACCGCGCCGCTCCTTCGATCCGGCGTCGCTACAGGAGCTCGCCGACTCGATCCGGATCCACGGCATCCTGCAGCCGTTGCTCGTCCGCGAGGGACTCGCCGGCTATGAGCTGATTGCCGGTGAACGGCGACTCCGCGCCGCGGAGATTGCCGGGCTCGCCGAAGTGCCGGTCATCGTCCACCCCGGCAGCGGCGGCCGCCTCGAGGAGCGGCTCGAGCTGGCGCTCGTCGAGAACCTACAACGCACCGACCTCAACGCCATCGAAGAAGCGCGCGCGATTCAGCGGCTGCTGCGCGACTTCGGGCTCACCCAGGAGGCGCTGGCCGAACGGATTGGGAAGAACCGGGTGACGATCGCGCAGAGCGTGCGCCTTTTAGGCTTGCCAGAGCCGGCCATCAAGGCGATCGAGACCGCGGCGATCACCGCCGGCCACGGGATTGCCCTGCTCGGCCTGCCGACCGCCGCCCAGCAGCTGGTCGGCCTCGAGCGGGCCATCCGGGAACACTGGAGCGTCCGCCAGACGGAAGAGTGGTGCCGCGCCCGCGCCACCGAGGCGGGGACCAGGCAGCCGCGCCGGGTGACCACGGCGGATCCCGAGACGCGCGCAGTCGAGGAAGAATTTCGCCGGGCGCTGGGCACGAAGGTGGTGCTGACCCGAATCAAGAACGGCGGCCGGCTGACGATTGAGTTCTACAGCAACGAGGAGCTCGAGGCGCTGAGGCGCCGCCTAACGACGCACTAGCCGTTGCACGTGTAAGGGCTACTCGCGGATCCAGCGGTCCGCGGTGCGCTCGTAGTCGTGCAAATCGCTCGCCTCGAAGAAGAGGGCGATTTCGGTCTCGGCCCGGCCCGGTGAGTCCGAGCCGTGGATCAGGTTCATGCCGAGGTCGAGCGCCAGGTCGCCGCGAATCGTCCCGGGCGCGGCCTTCAGCGGATCCGTTGCCCCCATCAGGCTGCGCACGACACTGACTGCCTCGCGCCCCTCCCAGATCATCGCCACCACCGGCCCCGAGGTAATGAACGCGATCAAGCCATCGTAGAAGGGCTTCCCCTGGTGCTCGGCATAGTGGCGGCCGGCCACCTCTTTGGTGATGCGCATCATCTTGAGACCGATGAGCTTCAGCCCGCGACCCTCCAGCCGCGCGACGATGGCCCCGACCAATCCACGCTGGACGCCGTCGGGCTTGACCAGGACCAGCGTGCGCTGCATCGTTATGGTCCCGCGGCGAGCGTCGGCTTGGCGCCGAGGAACCCGACCTGGCCCAGCGGCCAGATGCGAATCTCGGCCTTTCCAAGGATCGCGTCCAGATCGACGGGACCGAAACTGCGCGAGTCGCTGGAATGGTTTCGGTTGTCGCCCAGCACGAAGTACTGATTCGGCGCGATCAGCTGATCCTGGCCGGATGCCGGCCAGTTGTTGTTATAGGTCCAGCGCTCCGGCAGATAGGGCTCGTGCAGCACCTGGCCATTGATGTAGACGACGCTGTTGGTGATGTGGACCCGCTCGCCCGGCAGCGCGATGATCCGCTTGATGAAATCACGACTCGCTTCATCGGGTGGCTTGAAGACGATGATGTCGCCACGCTGCGGCTGATGGAGCTTATAGGAAATCTTCGACGCCACCAGCAGGTCGTTGTCATGCAGTGTCGAGTACATGCTCGAACCAAGCACGTGAACGGTCTGCACCGCGTACTGGATGACCACGTACAAAACAAGCGCAAGGAACACGATTTCGAGCGTGTCCCTGAGGAAAGACTTCTGGCGCGTTGATTGGGGCGGCGCCGGCGGTTGCGCCATCTGCGGCTGCGCCATCCTTTAGCTGTTCAACTTCATCCGAGGGCGATTCATTGTAATCCCCTCATCCCGCTCTATCGGTTAAGCGATTTGCTTAAGGAAGGGCGCTTCGCTGCGGAAGGGGCCGATCACCGCCAGCTGCAGCGCCTGGCTGAACAGCTCCTTGGCGATGCGCATCACGTCGTCGGCGGTAACCGCATCAATCTCCGCCATGGTCTCGTCGACGCCCTCGATGCGTCCGGTCAGGGCCTCCTGGCCCCCGTACCAGGTCGCCACTGAGTTGGTGCTTTCCATCTGCAGGAGCAGCCGACCCTTGTAGAACTCCTTGGCCTTCGTCAGCTCCGCGCTCTGCACCGGCTCCGTGCACAACCGGCGGAGCTGGTTAACGATGGCGCCGACCGCACGCGCCGCCTGGCGAGGCTCGGTACCGGCATAGACACCCAGGACGCCGGTGTCGAACATCTTGTTGACGTAAGAGTGGACGTCATACGCCAGGCCAAGCTTCTCGCGGACTTCGAGGAACAGGCGGGAGCTCATCCCCTCGCCGAGCACACAGTTGAGGATGTCGATTACGTGGCGGTCACGGTCCATGTAGGACGGCGCATGCACGCCCACGCAGACGTGCGCCTGCTCGGTCTTCTTCGACTTGAGCAGCACGTTGGGCTTCAACCCATTGCCAATCGAGGGCAAGAACGACGGAGGTGCGGCGCCGTTACCACGAACCTTGAGATACGGCTGGACGAGCGCGATCGCCTCCTCGTGCGTAACCGGGCCGGCAATGGTCACGACCAGGTTGCGCAGCAGGTAGTGCTCCTCGAGGTAGCGCACGAGATCATCGCGCGAGAGGCCGCGGACCGACGCCTCGGTGCCCCCGACGTCGCGTCCCAGCGGATGATCCGGCCAGCTGATCTGTTCGAAGAGACTGTGTACGTATTCTTGTGGCGAGTCCTGGTACATCCGCAGCTCCTCGAGGACGACCAGGCGCTCCTTTTCCAGCTCGGCCGGATCGAGCAGCGGCTGGAAGAGCATGTCACCGAGGACATCGATGGCCAGCTTCGCCTTGGTCTTCGGGACCCGCGCCCAGTACATCGTGAGCTCCTTGTCGGTCGCGGCGTTCAGGACGCCGCCCACCCCCTCGATCGCCTCCGCGATCTCCTTGGCGCCGCCGTAGCGGGCCGAGCCCTTGAAGAACATGTGTTCGAGGAAGTGGCTGATCCCGGCTTCCTTGTCAGACTCGTACCGGGAACCGACCTTGAACATGATCGCCATCGTGATCGAGGGGCGGTCCGCCAGGTCGGTCGACACGACTCTGGCCCCGGTCGGCAACGTGGAAAGACGATAGGGAGGACGAGCTTGGGGCACGATCTGAGTATATCGTAGGGGTGCTCACGCCTCCTCACATTTCCACAACCCATCCGTCTATAAGGTGAGCGATTGAATGTCGGATAATAGGCAAACGTGAAGGGCCGTCTGGAATTCAGCCAGCGCCTGGATCGCCTGATTGGGCGGGTCGAGGCCTGGAGTTATGCCGACTCAGATGCGGGCGCCGGGTTGCCGGTGGAAGTGGCACGAGAACTGAAAGCGCTCGCCTCGGCGGCAGCCTCCCCGAGGCTCAAAGAGGGCCTCCGGCGGGCCCAGGACGCGCTCGACGACGGCCTATCGGCCGAGGCGGTGGCGGCGGCGCTGTACCAGGTGCGAGCCGAGCTAGAGGCCGGGGGCGATCAGGGCGTTTCTCCGCCGCCGCCCTCGCCCTCGCGGTAACCGGGTCGCCGCTCGCCGAAGCGCGGCCGATCGCCGAAGCGAGGCCGATCGCCGTAGCGGGGGCGATCGCCGTAGCCGGTGCCCTGGCGCGTGAGCGGCGGGGACGGGGCGGGCACCGGGCGCTCCATCGGTCGCCGGGCGGCGGTGACACCGTCGGGAAGGATCGCGACCCGCCGGTTCGGTTCCTCGCCCTGACTTTCGGTGCGGATGCCGGGCTCCTTTTCGAGAGTGATGTGCACGATGCGTCGCTCGTAGGACTGCATCGGATCCATCATCACCCGCTCGCCTGTGCGCCGCACGCGCTCCGCCAGCCGGAGCGCCATCTCCTTGACGGTTTCCTCGCGCCGGTTGCGGTAGTGCTCGACGTCGACGACGAGGCGGCGCCGGTCGACGCGTCCCTCATTGAGGATTAGATTGACGACGGTCTGAAAGGCGCGGAGCGTCTCTCCCCGCCAGCCGATCAGCAAGCCCAGGTTATCGCCGGCGACATCGATCATCACCGGGTCGTCGGCCTTCTTGATAAAGACCTGCGCCGTGATCCCCATCTTGTAGAGAAGCTCGGCCACCACCTGGCGGGCTTTCACGGCATAGCTCTCGCGAACGGTCACCCGCACGCGGGCTTCATCCGGCGACTCATCGATAACCGTGACCTCGACATTTTCGCGTGCCTCTTCGAGGTCCTCGAGCGCCTTCTCGACAGCCTCCTCGACCGTCGCTCCGGTGGTTTCCACGCTGTCGCTGCTGCTGCTCATGCGGCGTTCCCCCTGCGTAGGACCGGCGGTATGGAAAGCGATCCCCAACCGGTAATGAAGTATTGCTGACCGATGCTGAACAGGTTGCTGACCACCCAGTAAAGCGCGAGGGCGGCGGCGAAGTTGATCGAGATGAATCCGATGAAGACCGGCATGATCAACGTCATGTTCTGCGTCATCGCGGCCTGGGTCGGGTCCTGAACCTGCCCCGGCTGCGTCATCATCTTGGTCTGCACGAAGGTCGTGAGGCCGGCAAGGATCGGCAGGAGGATGGCCAGCGGGAACTGTCCATGTTGCAAGGCCGTCTTGTCGAGATAAATCCCTAGGAACGTGAAATCGTGGATCGGGAGCGACTGATGGGCATCCCGAATCACGTAGAAGAGGGCGATCAGGATCGGGGACTGGATCAGCGCCGGCAGACAGCCGCTCATCTGCGCCAGCGGGTTGATGTTGTGCTCCTTGTAGAGCGCCATCGTTTCCTGGTTGAGCTTCTGCGGATCCTTCTTGTATTTCTTCCTCAGCGCGGACAACTGGGGAGCGATTCGGCGCTGCTCCGCCTGGACGCGGCGCGAGGTCGTCAGCTGGTACTGGAAAATGGGCGCAATGATCAGCTTGATCAGGATGGTCAGCAGCACGATGGCGATGCCAAACGGCCCGATCGATTCCGCAACCGAATTACCGCTCAGGACCCCCAGGAACGCCTTCAGCACAGCATGGATTGGCGTGCCGATCACGGTCCACCAGATCAGCCAGATTGGGTGCCAGAGGTCGCCGAGCGTGTCCCATGGCTCGTGGCGGGTCGCCAACAGCGCGAGCAGCGACGTCATGGCACTGGATCCCAGCCGCCGGCATGGAAGGGGTGGCAGCGCGCGATCCGGCCGAAGGCCATCCCCCAGCCACGCCACCAGCCGTAGCGCTGAATAGCCTCGTAGCCGTACTGCGAGCAGGTGGGAGTGTAGCGGCAGCCGGAGACCAGGCCAAAGATGGGACCCAGCGTGACCCGATAGACGCGGATCAACGCCAGCGATATCGCCGTCATGACCCCCACCCCTTCGCCCACAACATTTCCATCTCCTGGCGTAACCGCGTGAATTCCGCGTCGACAGCACGAGTCCGTGCCACGATTACAACGTCACGGCCGCCTTGCGCCCGCGTCACCAACGGCCTGACCAGTTCGCGCAACCGCCGCTTGGTTCGATTTCGGACCACGGCGTTGCCCAGTTTCCGACTGACGGCCAGGCCGACCCGGGGCCGGCCAAGCTCATTATCGCTTACGAATAGGGCGAGGTACTCAGAAGCGGCCCGACGGCCGGAGCGTAGGGTGCGGTCGAAGTCCGCCGACCGGAGCAGCCGAGACCGCCGTTTCACCCGCGCGGAGCGGGGTTACCGGTAGCGCCGGCTGGACGTAGGCGTCAGGCGCCGGCGGCCCTTCAGGCGGCGGGCCTTGATCACCTTGACGCCGCCCGTGGTCGACATCCTGGCCCGGAAGCCATGGACCTTGACCCGCTGGCGCTTCTTTGGTTGATGGGTACGCTTCATTCACACCTCAACGTTTTTCGGCGCCTAACCATATCATGCGGGGCAGCGCCGGTCGTACGTAGTTTCGGATTGCGCGGACGGAGGCCGTTTGCTATTATTCCGCTGCCCTGGAGAGCTACGGCAAGTAATCATCAACAACTTATACACATAAGTCTGGGGAGACCTCGATAGACTTCTCCACTGTTGTGGGAAGTTTGTGCATAAGTTCCGTCCCGCTCCCGCCGTCCATGGGCCTCGTTTCCGACTTCGCGGCCTGACGCGCAGCACCGGCTCTGCTCTCCACCGAAGTCGTCATGCGCGTGTGGAGGAGTCGATGAACGGGGAACAAATCTGGCAGGCGGCGCAGGAGGAACTTCGGTTCCAACTCAGTAAGCCAAGCTACGAGACCTGGCTGAAGAATGCCTCGCTCGTCGGCCGCGAGAAGAACGCCTTCAAGATCGGCGTGCCGACCAAGCTCGCCAAAGACTGGCTCGAGGATCGCTACTCGGCGATGATCAAGGAGACGTTATCGGCGATCGTCTCCGGCGACGTCAGCGTCGCCTTCGAGGTGATCCCGGGTCAGACCGAGGCGGCCGCCGGCAGAACGGCGGTGGCGGTCGCCGACGAGCCACGCCCCGAAGAAGAGGAGCCCGTCCTCCACGAAGCCTCGCAACTGAATCCGAAGTTCCAGTTCCAGCATTTCGTAGTCGGCAACAACTCGCGCTTCGCGCACGCCGCCTGCCGGGCGGTGGCCGAGACCCCCGCGAAGGCCTACAACCCGCTCTTCCTCTACGGCGGGGTCGGCTTGGGCAAGACTCACCTGATGCACGCCATCGGCCACGCGGTGCTGGAAAAGCATCACCGCCGGCGGGTCGCCTACGTGACCAGCGAGAAGTTCATGAACGAGATGATCTCCTCGATCCAGGAAGGCCGGATGAACGATTTTCGGACCCGCTACCGGACGGTCGACGTCCTGCTGGTGGACGACATCCAGTTTCTCGCCGGCAAAGACCGGACCCAGGAAGAGTTCTTCCATACCTTCAACTCGCTGCATGAGCTCAACAAGCAGATCGTCATCTCATCGGACCGGCCGCCGAAAGAGATCCCCACCTTAGAAGACCGGCTGCGCTCTCGCTTTCAGTGGGGTCTGATCGCGGATATCCAGGCGGCCGACTTCGAGACGCGCGTCGCCATCCTCAAGTCGAAGGTCGGGCCGTATGCGCGGCTGGTGCCGGAGGATGTGCTCTCCTTCATCGCCCACAAGATTCAGAAGAACATCCGCGAGCTCGAGGGTGCGCTCATTCGCGTCATCGCGCACGCCTCCCTCAACCGCAGCGCTGTCAATGTTGAAATGGCGGCGAAGCTGCTGCAGGACGTGATCCCCTCCACCGAGAATCGCACGCTCTCCATCGACGCAATCTCTCGCACCGTCGCGAGCTTCTATCACATCAGCCTCGAGGAGATGAAAGGTAAGCGCCGCGACAAGCACATTGTCTTCCCGCGCCAGGTCGCGATGTTCCTGATCCGTGAAGAAACCGCGTCCTCACTGCCCGCGATTGGGCAGGCCTTCGGCGGACGCGACCATACAACAGTTTTGCATTCTTACGAGAAGATCAACACCGACTCCAAAGAGGACCAGCGCCTCCAGGCCGACCTGCGCAAACTTCGCGAAATTCTTTATTCGCATTGAGCCTGTGGAATAGCGCGGCAATCGACGTGGATTCTGTTGGAATCGGGCTCGACTGGGGATACGTCGGGTGCGAACGCACAGTTTTTGAAAGCTATAATTGGGCCGATTTGAACGCGAAGAAGGGGTTTTTCCCTGTTGTGCACCGCCCTACGACTACGTCTCTTCTTCTAATTAAGGTCCTTTGATTAACGGGGTCGTGTAGACCAGGAGCATCATGAAGGTCACTGTCACCGCCGGAAACCTCGGACAAGGGTTGCAGGTCGTCTCCCGCGCCGTCTCATCACGGACCACTTTGCCGATCCTCAACAACGTCCTCCTGCAGACGGCCGAGACCGGACTGCAGCTGACGGCGACCAACCTCGAGATCGGCATCCGGCAGGTGATCCCGGCCGAGGTCCAGGAAGAAGGGGGGATCACGGTGCCGGCGCGGCTGCTGACGGACTTCGTGACCTCTCATCCCGACGAACCGCTCGCCATGTCGCTGGACAAGAAGACGCAGTCGCTGGCCGTCAAGAGCAATCGCTTCGACGCCAACATCCGTGGGATCGATCCGGCCGATTTCCCGCCGGTCCCTTCCGGCGTCGAGGGTCGCAAGGTCAAAGTCGACCAGGCGGAGCTGAAGGACGCGATCGAGCAGACGGTGATCGCCGCCTCCAGCGATGAGGGACGCCCGGTGCTGACCGGCGTCTACGTTCACCTCAACGGCGGCACGGCAACCTTCGCCGCCACCGACGGCCATCGGCTGGCCGTCAAAACCCTGGCGGTCCAGGCCGAACCGGGCGAGGGCGAGACGATTGTGATCCCGGCGCGCGCGCTCAGCGAGCTCAGCCGGATTCTCAAGACCGGCGACGATGGCGTCGAGGTCACCGTCGGCGCACAGAAGAACCAGGTGTTCTTCAAGACGCGCGACGTCGAGCTGATGAGCCGGCTGATCGAGGGGACCTATCCCAACTATCAGCAGGTCATTCCCGGGCAGAGCACGACGACGATCACCAGCAAGACGCAGGACCTGCTGTTCACGACCAAGATGGTCTCGCTCTTTTCCAAAGATGCCGCCAACGTCGTGAAGTTCAAGGCCGAGGGCGGCAAATTGACGCTGACGGCCAACACCAGCGAGGTCGGCCAGAACGTGGCCGGTGTGGAGGCCAAGATCGAAGGCCAGGACCTGCAGGTGGCGTTCAATTCCAAGTACCTTCTCGATGTCCTCGCCATCATTGGCAGCGAAGAGGTGACGCTGGGCTTCACCGGCCCGCTGAACCCCGGCCTGATCAAGCCGGTGGGGAAGGACAACTACCTCTACATCATCATGCCGGTCAGAGTGGCGATGTAGTCAGCGCGCAGACCGCGTGTTCCTGGCTAACGTCTCACTGTTCGACTTTCGTAATTACGCGGAGCTGGACCTGGCGCTGGAGCGCTCCGCCACGGTCTTCTTCGGCGGCAACGCGCAGGGAAAGACCAACCTGCTCGAGGCCGTCGCGCTGGCGGCCCTGACCCGCTCCCCGCGCACGCAGCAAGCCGCCGAGTTGGTGCGCTTCGGCCAGGCGGCCGCGCGAGTCACCTGCGGCGTCCAGACCGACGCCGGCCTCAAGGAGCTCGAGGTGCGGATCAGCCTCAGTCCCGTCGCCGGCGGCTCGCGGGCATCAAGGAAGTTCACCGTCAACGGCATCCCCCGGCGGTCGAGCGACATGATCGGGTCGCTTCGCGTGGTGCTCTTCTGGCCCGACGACCTGCAGCTGGTCAAGGGACCGGGCGAGGGCCGCCGCCGCTTTCTCAACACGCTCCTCTCGCAGATCGATCATGACCACGCGCGGGAGTTGAACCGTTATTCGCACCTGCTGGAACAGCGCAACGCGCTGCTGCGGGCGATTCGGGAGGGCCGCCAGCCGGTCGATGGGCTCGACGTCTGGACGACCGCCGTGGCCGAGTCGGGCGCGGCCATCATGGTGGAGCGGCAGCGCCGGCTGCTGGAGCTGCAACCGATCGCGGCCGCGTTTCACCGGGAGCTCAGCGATGACCGGGAGCGGCTCGAGCTGCGCTACCGTCCCGCCGGGGCTCGAATCGGAGAGGCGCCACTCGAGCTTGTTGTGGAACAGCTCCGGGCCGCCATGCGCGAGGCCCGCGACGAAGAGATCGGGCGTGGACAGACAGCTGTCGGACCGCAACGCGACGATGTCGAGGTGTGGCTCGACGACCACGAGGCGAGGCTCTACGCCAGCCAGGGACAGCAGCGCAGTGCCGTGCTGAGTCTCAAGCTGGCGGAGTTGCACTATCTCGCCGAGGTCACGGGCGAGCAACCGGTGCTCCTGCTCGATGACGTGATGTCGGAGCTCGACCCGGCGCGCCGTGAGCGCCTGCTGGCCGCGCTCGAGCCGGGGCCCCAGGCGCTGATCACCGCGGCCGACCTCAACGACCTGCCGAAGAGCATTCTGGAGCGGGCCGCGCTCTTCCGCGTCGAGCAAGGCGGGATCCATGCGTAGCATCGGGGCGGCCCTGCCCAAGGCGCTGAAATCGCTCGGCATCTCCCGCCGGACTCGGGAGGCACAGGCGCTCTGGCTCTGGCCGCAGGTGGTCGGCGAGCACCTCGCCCGCGAGACCCGTGCGCTCAAGTTGACCGGGGGCACCTTGTTGGTGACCGCCAGCAGTCCGGCACTGGCCCATCAGCTGCATCTCGAGCGGGGCATGCTGATCGAGCGGCTCAACGAAGGGATTGGTGCGCCGGCGGTGCGCGAGATCCGCTTCCGGCAGTCAGGAGCCACCACCCTGCCCCCCAGCAGAGGAAGAGGGAAATCCGAGGAATGATCGCCACCGCGACGGCCCTCACCGACGCGCAGCGGGCCGCGGTCGCCCATGCCAAGGGGCCGCTGCTGATCGTCGCCGGAGCGGGCACCGGAAAGACGCGTGTGTTGGTCGAGCGCTACCGGCGTCTTCGCCAGGAGGGTGTGCCGGCCGAACAGATCCTGCTCCTGACGTTCACCGAAAAGGCGGCGCGCGAGGTGCTGGACCGGGTCGAGCAGGAGGACTACCTGCCCGCGGGCGAGCGATTCATCCTCACCTACCATGCGTTTGCCCAGCGGTTTCTCCAGGAAGAGGGCTGGCTCTGCGGCATCCCGAAGGCCTTTCACATCGTGTCTGAGGTCCGCAAGTGGGAATTGATGCGCGACGTCCTGCTGGAGCTCAGACCGCCCCACCTCTTCCACGCGCAGCGGCCGTACGAGCGCATCGGCGAACTCCTCAAACTGGTCGAACGAGCGAAACAGGAGCTCGTTTCGCCTGTCGAATTCCAGGAATGGGCAGGCGCCACCGCGAGCGTCGATGATCCCGAGCTGGCCGCCCAACGGGAGGCCGCGCTGGTCTATGGCGAGTACCAGGAGCGGCTGCTCGCGGAGGACCGCCTGGACTTCGACGACACCATCTACTACGGCGTGCAACTCCTGACACAAGAGCCGTCGGTCGTCGCCCGGCAATCAAGGCGCTTTGCCCACCTGATGGTCGATGAGTTCCAGGACACCAACTTCGCGCAGAGCCGGCTCCTCGAGCTGCTCGCCGGAACGGACCGCAACCTCTGCGTGGTGGGTGACGACGACCAGAGCATCTACAAGTTTCGCGGCGCGTCGGTCGCCAACCTGCGACGGTTCCACGCCGTGTTTCCCGATGCCGCCGTGATCCGGCTCGAAGAGAACTACCGGAGCCGCGGTCCCATCCTGCGCGCCGCCGGCCGCCTGATCCGCGAAGACCCCGACCGACTGCAGAAAAAGCTCGTCGCCACGCGCGGCGAGGGGCGCCCGGTCAGCGTGCTAACGGCAACCAGTGTCACCGAGGAGGCCGACGCCGTCGCCGCCCTGGTCAAAACCGCGATCGACGAAGGGAGGCATCGGCCGAATGCGATCGCCATTCTGCTGCGCGCGAATGCGCACCTGCACAACTTCGCCCGCGCGCTGCAGCGCCAGGGTGTCGCCTACCAGGTCAGCGGTGGCCGCGGCTTCTATCAACAACCGGAGATCAAGGATTGCCTGGCATACCTGCGCGCGGTTGATAGCCCGGACGACACCGTTTGCCTGATGCGCTTGCTGAGCCTGCCCCGCTACGCCGTCGACTCGGTGCAGGCGGGCCGCTGGGCGCGGCAGGCGCGCGACGATGGACGGCGCTTCTTCGATCTCCTGCAGGAATCGACCGACGCCGGGGCTGGCCGTCTCACCGAGGACCTGCGCCGCTTCAACGGCCTCGCGCTACGGCTCGGCGTCGACGATCTCTTCTACGAGGTGATGGAGCAAACCCACTACCTCGACCTCGAGCGGTTCCTCGGACCGATCGAACGACTCCAGGTTAGCGCCAATGTCCAGAAGCTCGCTGAGCTGATCGCCGCCTACTGCGACGAGCATCCCGATCACCACCTCTCCGCCTACCTCAAGCACCTCGACGCGACCGAGGCGGCGCAGGCGGACGAGGAGATTGCGCCGTTGGATGAGACTGTCAACGCCGTCCACCTGATGACGGTCCACCAGGCGAAGGGGCTGGAATTCGGCCTGGTCATCGTCCCCCACCTGGTGGAGGGCCGTTTTCCCGCGAGCCGACGCAGCGAGGGACTGACGCTGCCGAACGAGCTCTTGAAAGAGGAATTGCCGGCGGCCGAGCTGCACCTGGCGGAAGAGCGACGCCTGGCCTACGTGGCCTTGACGCGCGCCCGAGAGGAAATCGTCTGCACGCTCGCGGGCCGCTATGAGGGCGTAAAGGATTGGCGGCCGTCGCGGTTCCTCACGCCGATCCGTGGCGACGGCGCGCGTGAGCTGGCCGGCTCGCAGCTGCTCGCCGCATCGGCCGGCGGCCTGGTCGAGGTCGCGCGCCAGGTTGAACTGCCGCTGAACGACGCACCGCCCATCGCCGCCCTTTCGTACACGCAGGTGGACACCTACCTGCGCTGCCCGCAGATGTACCAGTACCGCTTCGTCTTCCGCTTGCCGACGCGACCGAAGCCGCAGATGCAGTTCGGCCGCATCCTGCACGACGCGCTCAAGGATGCATTGGGCAGCATCGAACGCGAAACGCCGCTCACCTGGGCGATGGTGGACTCGGCCTATGTCGCGGCCTGGGCAAAAGAACGGTTCTGCGCACCGGAGCAGGCACCGTCCCTGCAGGACCTGGGTCGGAGCTACTTGCGCCGGGCCTTCGACGCCGGCGACCTCAGCAAACCGCTGCTGCTGGAGCAGCCCTTCAGCCTGCGCGTCGACGGGCTCCGGTTGACCGGCCGGATCGACCGTGTCGACCGCCATCCCGATGGCAGCTACGAGGTCATCGATTACAAGACGGGCTCGGCGAAGCGAGCGGCGGAACTACAGCGAGACCTGCAGCTGGGCGTGTACGCCCTCGCCGCCCGCGAGGTCTTCCGCTTCGATCCCCTCAGCCTCTCCTACTACTACCTCGAGACGAGCGAGCGAGTCACGGTCGACAAGCCGCAGGCACGGCTGGAAGAAGACCGGCAGACGATCGTCAAGGTGGCGGAGGGCATCCGTGCCGAGCTCTTTGTGGCCAAGCCGGACCGCATGAAGTGCGGCGGCTGCGACTTCCGCCAGCTCTGTCCGAGCGCCGCGGTCTAACCTGGCTTCGAGGCCAAGGGCTACGGCCCGAAATTACAAGAGGCAAAATGCAGGCGATGGTCCGTCGGTCGTACGACCGGGTGATGTGCCGAGTGCGTTTTTGGTTCCCTAAATCTGTTGAGACAGTGGTGCGTTGCACCCCAGAGGGCATCGAGCAGTTCCTCCAGCGCATGATCGACCTCGCACAGTCGCGAAACGAACAGGTGGCCTGGGGCAATTTAAACGCCGGCAAAGAGATCTCCATCGGCGTTTCTCTCCGCCGCGGCGATCTATTTCTTGTCATTGACGCGTCCCGTCATGGCGGAACTGAGTTCAAGGGCGACCGCGCTACTGAAGGCGACCTTTTACGTCATGCCGCTGCCGTTGGGCTCTATGACAAATTGACGGGCACGTTCGGCGTGCGGCCTGACCAAGAGGTCAGGGCATCGATGAAAGGTCAGTAGACGAGACGACGATCAGGCGCTCATTCCGACGAGCACGTCCGCGATTTGAAACGCCGCGCCGGGATCGGCCGCCGCGCGCACCCTCTCCGCATCCTGCAAGCGTTCTACCTGCGGCTTCGTAAACCACTCGGTCACCGCGTCAACCAGGTCGTCCGGCCGCGGCACAAAGCGACCAAGGCCGCGGCCGACCACCTCTTTGACGTTTCCCTCTTCCTGTCCGGGCAAGTAGCCTGTCAGCAGCAGCGGGCAGCCGCACGCCAGGCCTTCGGCGATCATCCCGGGCCCCGCGCGGGTGACCAGCAGGTCGGACGCGAGCAACAACTCCGGCACGTTGTCGACGAACCCGAAGACATGGACCCCGGCGTGATTGTCCTCGCGGATGCGTTCGGCCAGCGCTCGGTTGCGGCCGCAGATGGCGAGCACCTGGATATCCAGCGGTGAGCGAGCGAGTGCCGCCGCGTACTTGCGCAGCGGTTCCGTGCCATCACCCCCACCCGCCAGCAAGACGGTGGGCGCGTGCGGCCGCAGGCGAAGCTTGAGCCGCATCGCGCTCTTATCAGTGAAGCCGCGGATC
>DATNNA010000125.1:0-4026 GCA_035602075.1 Binatus sp. (SeqCode)
CCAGCTGAAGGGCACCTGGATCGATCCGTCGCCGGTCCCGGCGGCGATCGGCACCACCAGCCTGCTCACAAATTCCGTCGACGATCCGGTCGCCGCTGAGGCGGTCAAAGCCTCCCAGCACTTCGGATACGACGTCAACGCGACCTATCTCGTCTTCACCGAGCCCGGCCACCTCGCCACCGCCTACGGGTCGGTCTACTGCGCCTATCACTCCGAGACCGCCCATAGCTCGGGCCGCGGCGTGCGCTATTCGTTCATGCCGTACGTCCCCGAGCAAGGCGCCGGCTGCGGTCAGAACTTCGTCAACAAGTCGAATGACGCCTACGGGCACGGCTACTACGACGGCTATAGCGTTGTCACCATGCACGAGGTCGAGGAGGCCGTCACAGACCCAGACAATGACAACGGTGTTCAGGACGGCTGGAACGACGCCTCGGGAAGCGAGAACGGCGACAAGTGCGCCTGGACCGGCCTGAAGAACGTCACGCTCGGCTCCCAGTACTTCGCCCTGCAACCCTTGTGGAGCAACGAGGCAAACGGCGGAACCGGAGGCTGCGTCTTCACCCGCTAGCTGACGGAAAGGCAGTCGCCAGGCGTCATAGCAAACGTGGTGCCTGGCGACTCGACCGGTCTGTTGCCGAGCATGCCCAACGGGCTCACCTTCGCGGCGATGCGCCCACTGGCCATCCCTCTCGCCCTGGTGTCCCTCGGCCTCGGATTCGTGCTCTGGCGCTTCATGGGCGACATCCCGTCGGTGCTGAGCATGGGCCTCGAGGTGCTCGCTGACGGGGTTCAACGCGGGGGTCGACGGCCGGCCCAGAGCCCGGAGTTGTCGATCGCCTACCCGCCCGATGCCGGCGTCGATGCGATCCGCGCAGTGGATCCGGCGTTCTCTGCCATCTCGCTTCTCACGGAGGTCGAGCAGGTCGGCGGCCTGGTGGTGGCAGGCTGGGCGAATCGAGACCTCGCCGATTGTCGAAGCCTGATGACGGACGCCTGCTGGGATCTCCAGGCGGCTCAGCTGGCCCGGTCGATCGGCGAAAGCTGGCGCCCCTTCGCGCAGACCGTGACGGTAAAGGCCGAGTCGATCATCGCCGTGCGCAGCGAGCCGGGCCAGTACCGGATCAACGTTCGGATGCGAATGGCCTGCCCGCCGGAGGTGGCCAAGGTGGTCCGTGGGCGCCGGATCGTCGAATGGACCGAAGACTGGGTGGTGATTCGCGCCAAGGTCGCGGCAAGAGGCGCGCCCTTTACCAGTTGGCGCGTCGACACGATGAACCACGTTGCGGTCCATTTCGAGCGCGCTGCCTGATACAAAATCGACGTGCACGGCGGCCCGGCGTGTTCCACAATGTACGGTCGAAAGGCGCCCTCAGCGCCTGAGTTATGCACAGGAGGTCGCAGTTGACGTCGCACCAGCCGCTTACATTCGTTCGCAAACGTACGCTCGTGATCGGATTGCTCCTTGCCGCAGCGCTTCTGCTCACCGCATGGCAGAACGGGGGGATCCGCTTCCTCACCGGACAGCGGACGATCAACGCCGCGGCGGCGCCGGCCCACATCACGCTCTACGTCAAAGTGGTCGGGAAGAAGCAGGGGACCTTTAAAGGCGATGGCCTGACGTCGAGGGCGCACCTGGATCAAATGCTCGCCTCGGCCTTTGACTATGGGCTGGTCTCGCCGCGCGATCTGGCGACCGGCCAGGCGTCGGGTAAGCGGCAGCACAAGCCGGTCGTCATCACCAAGGAATGGGGACCCTCGATGCCGCAATTCCTGGCAGCGGCCGCCACCAACGAGGTGCTCACCAAAGTGACGATGGAGTTCTGGGACACCGACGCGAAGGGCGTGCAACGCGCCCATTTTGTCGTGTCGCTGACGGACGCGAGCGTCTCGGAGGTCAGGCAGCGGTTGGCCAATGACCTGCTCACTGAGGACCTGTCTTTCACGTTCCGGAAGATCACCGTCGAAGACAAGATCGGCAGGACGACATTCATGGACGACTGGGCCGCTGGCGTCGCTTAAGCCTTAAGGCATTCCCGAGAGGAGCCCATCACCGGGCTCCTCTTCTTTTGTCGACAATGGTCGCGAGGTGGTTGGGAGCGGAAAGACCTGGTCGATCGTCGCATTTCTCAGCGCGCTCGCCTTCGGCTTCTTGCTATGGGGCGTGCTCGCGCACAATGGGCTCACGCTCGCGGACCAGGGGGTGACGACCTATGTCACCAGTCACCGCCTCGGGTGGCTGACGCCCGTGATGCAGCTCGTCACCTGGCTCGGGTCGTCGTTCGTCATCATTCCCCTCGGGCTCGCCGTCGGTGGCTACCTGTGGCTTCGCCATCACACCTGGCGTCCGCTGGTGATGATGGCCGCGGCGTTCCTGGGGGCGGCCGGACTCTACGACATCGTGAAGCCGGCCGTCGGACGAGCCCGGCCACCGGCCGCGCTCCAGGTGGGCGGGCCCGACCTCGGCAATGCCTTTCCCTCAGGACATGCCACGCAAACCATCGGCTTCTACGGGATGCTGGCCGCCGTCCTCATCATCTGGTATGCACCGCGGCACCGGCTGCCATTCGTCATCGGCGCCGCACTCGTGACCATCGTGGTGGGCGCATCACGCCTCTATCTCGGGGTGCACTGGCTCACGGATGTCCTTGGGGGCTACGCACTCGGGCTCACCTGGCTGGCCGTCGTCGTGATCGCGATCCTGCTCGTCAGCTCAACCGGGCGAGCGCGGCGTTGATGGCGGCGGCCGTCGCCTGGGGATCCGCCACCTCGAGCACGAGGTTGGCGAACCGTTCGTGGTCGAGCTCGATGACGACGGTGCGATCGGGATCGTGCACGTCCCAGAACGCATGCTCTCCGTCGAGGAACACGAACGTCCCGGCCATCACGACGTAAGGGAGGTCGGTGCCCGGCACGTGTGCGCGCAAGAGACTGCCCCACCGACGGCGAACATCGGGCGGGCTCACGCTAGCGCCCTTCACGTGCGCCAGCGGAATGGTCAACTCACTCTTGAGCGCCAGCACCTTGTCAACGCCTTGAATGTGGGCAATCAAGCGATCATCCTGGATCTCGACTCTTGTCATTCGTCGGCGACCTTGATAAGGAGCTTGCCCAGGTGTTCTCCGTTGAACAGTTTGATCAGCGTTTCCGGAAAGCTTTCGAGTCCTTCGACGATGTGTTCGCGTGACTTGAGCTTGCCATCGGCGAGCCAGCCCGCAAGCGCCTGCGTTGCTTCGTCGTTGCGCGCGGCGTAGTCGCCGACCAGGAATCCCTTCATGCTCGCGCGATTGACCAGGAGCGACATGTAGTTCGAGGGCCCTTTTTGCGGCCCCGTCACGTTGTACTGTGAGATAGCGCCACAGATCACGATGCGAGCTCCCCGCGCCAGCCGGGCCAGGGCTGCTTCGAGGATCTCGCCGCCGACGTTATCGAAATAGACATCGATGCCATTGGGGCAGTGCTCTTTGAGAGCCGCCCTGACATCCTCTGATTTGTAGTCGATGGCCGCGTCGAATCCCAGCTCGTCGACGAGGTAGCGGCACTTCTCCGCCCCACCGGCAATGCCCACCGCGCGGCAGCCCTTGATCCTGGCGATCTGCCCTACCACCGATCCGACGGCGCCCGCCGCGGCTGAGACAACGACGGTCTCGCCGGGTGTCAACTGGCCGACGTCGAGCAATCCGAAGTAGGCGGTTCTGCCGGTCATCCCGAGAACACACAGGTGCCCCGGCAGCGAGGCAAGCCCAGGATCCACCTTCACGACGTTCCTGCCGTCGGATCCGGCGTACTCCTGCACGCCGAAGGGTCCGGAGACGTAGTCGCCGACGGCGAACCCGGGATGCTTCGATGCGATCACGCGGCCGAGCGCAAGCGCTCGCATCACCTCGCCGATTCCCACCGGAGGCATATACGATCGGCTCGCGTTCATCCAGCCGCGCATAGCGGGGTCGAGAGAGACGTAGAGGATCTTGACGAGGAAGTGGTCGCCGGCCGGTTCACCGATCGGCTCCTCGGTGAAGGACCAGT
>DATNNA010000126.1:0-4717 GCA_035602075.1 Binatus sp. (SeqCode)
GTCCCACAGGTAGTTTGAGCGAATGACCGTGGTGTTGCGGGCCATGTTGCCGCCCGCCAGCCAACCGCGCTCGAGCACGGCCACGTCGGTGATGCCGTGATTCTTCGCGAGGTAGTACGCCGTCGCCAGGCCATGGCCGCCGGCGCCGACGATGACGACCTCATAGGATCGTTTGGGCTCCGGGTTGCGCCAGAGATGATCGGGATGCGTGTGCGGTTCGACCATCCTCTTCCTGGCCCTTATATATAAGGTATGCTGCAGCCGGATTCAGAATGGTGGCGGAGCTGGTTCGGACCGAGCTACCTTGCCCTCTACGACGGCTTTCTCGCTGAACGAACGCCAGTCGAGATCGATCAGCTCGAAGCGCTGCTCGCGCTCCGGCCCCCGCGGCGTATCCTGGACCTCCCGTGTGGCCAGGGTCGGCACGCGATCGAGCTAGCGCGACGCGGCTATGAGGTCACCGGCGTCGACCTGTCGCCCTTCCTCCTCAAGGTCGCGGAAGAACGTGCCCGGGCCGCCGGCGTCCGAGTTCGCTGGCTCTCGGGCGACATGCGGCAGCCGCTTGCGGGCGAGAGGTTCGATGTGGCCCTCAATCTCTTCACGAGCCTTGGCTATTTTGCCGACGAGGCGGACGATCGCAGGGTGGTTAGCGCCGCGGCGGCCATGCTCGCACCCGGTGGGCGGTTCGTCATCGAGGTGATCAACGGTGAGCGCGTCATGGCCCAGTTCCAGGAGCGCGAGTGGTTTACGGTCGGCCAGACCGCCGTGGTGGAGCGACGTTCCCTCGATATCGCCACGCGGCGGATGGTGGTCGAACGAACCGTGACCACCCCTGATGAAACGGAGGTCAACCTCCATGCCCTCCGGCTTTATAGCGGACGCGATATCAGCGCGATCCTCCGGGGGGCGGGGTTCGGCCGCGTCGACCTCTACGGTGACTGGAGCGGCGAGCCGCTCACGCCCGACAGCCTGCGGGTCCTCGCCGTCGGCACCATGCCGCTCAGCTAGACGCGAGCAGCACGTTCGTGGCGCCGGCGATCTGGAGCGGCCCGGTGCCGAGCTCCGCCTCAATCGCCCGCCTTCCGCGCGCCAGGATCGCCGCTCGCTGCCCCGTGGGGACGGCATCGAGGCGGACCGCCATCGACCACCACCCCGAGGCCATCTCGATGAAGTGCTGCGGGCTCGTCCAGGTGGTCGACTCCTCGAACCGCACTACGCGGGCTTCGCGAAAGCCGGCCTGGTGCGCTACGGCGGCGAAGGCGACCTCATCCTCAACCGTCCGCCGGGTACTGAATTGATCCCGCGCCCGCGGCGCCGGTGGCAGGTCGCCAGAAACTGTCCGCTCCAGGATGGCCTGCGCTTCACTCGGCTGCGAGGGATCGACGGGCACGCTTGCCGCAAACCGCGCGCCGATCTTGAGGACGCGGCGCGTCTCAGACAATGCCCGGATGAGGTCGGGGACAAACTGAAGGCCGTGGCCGCAGACAGCGGCATCGAAGGAGCCATCAGGAAAGCGAAGGTCCTCCATGTCCATCAGCTCGAAACGCAGCGGAAGCCCAACTGGCGCTTCTCGCCGGGCTAGCTCGATCATTCCAGGTGCCAGGTCGATCCCAACGACCTCGCCATCAGGCGACAAGTCACTTGCGAGGCGATAGCTCAGTGTCCCGGGCCCACAGGCGAGGTCGAGAATCCGCTTTCCGGGGGTGGGGTCGACCCAATCGATGACGGCGGCGCGGCCGCGCGACTCGCTGCGGGCCATTACCTCGTCGAGCCGCTGCTTGTAGGCGGCCGCGTGCCGGCTGAATGTGCCGGGGTACAGGTCCTTGGCGGATGGTTCTTCCAAAAGCAAAGGGCGGGAGCTGCGCTCCCGCCCCTCAGCATAGTCAGCGGTTAATCAGTTTCGCGGTCCGTCTTGCAGGCGGGCACGGTCGCCTGGACGATCGTGATCTGGATGGTCTCCGTGATCGTGATCAGTACCGTCTGGCAGGTCACGGTAATCGTGCCTGTCGAGTGACCATCGCCTAGGGCGATGATCGCGATGGTGTTGAACTCCGCGAGCTCGTTCTCTTCATCCTGGGGTGTCACGAACTTCAGGTGGGCGAAGCGATCCTCGTCGGCCTTGATGGCGGCGACGATCGGCGCCACGCTGCCGTGGATCTGCGACTTTGCCGTCGCCAGCTGCGGCTGGACCTTAGCGGCGACCTTCGAGGTGGTTACCGCCTGCGTCACCTGCGTGGTGCAGCCGGCTTCGGCGGTGTTGAGCTTGGCGATGACGGCGTCGCCGGCCTTCTTGACGGAGCTCACCAGCACCACCTTCGAGTGCTCGTCGGCCGGTTGGACAACGGCGATGGTGTTATGGTCGTCGTGCGAAACAATGATCAAGGTCGTGGGGACAGCCGCGACGGTCAGGACGCTCACCGCGGTGACCGTGATGATCCGCTCGCTGATCCACGCTGTCAGGATCGTGAACATTACGTAGCAGCCTCCTTGAGGATCCAGTCCTCTAGCAGGATGAACGCACCCTAAATCGGCGCCATCGGTGCCCTTGGGCGCCTGTTACCGGGTTGTGCCCAGGGTGGGTTCCGGTGCGACCGGGTTGTGCGCTCGCCGTGACGCCTGCGGAGGCGATTTTATGTTGACGCCTAAACTCGAGCGCGGCTATACTCTGCCCACAATGGACTCCGGGCAGAGGGGGTGCAATCCAGTTGTCGGAGATCAAGGTCCGGGAGAACGAGACCTTCGAGAGCGCCCTACGCCGCTTCAATAAGAAGATCAAGCAGAACGGTGTTCTCTCCGAGGTTCGCCGGCGTGAGCACTACGAAAAGCCCAGCGTAAAGCGCAAGAAGAAGATTGCGGCGGCGCGCAAGCGGCGGGCTCGCACGACGTAGTCGGCGCGCCCTGAGGGGACAAAATCCCTGCTGAAAAGATGAGGCAGCGCAGCTCATCGGCGATCGAACAACTCCGGCGGCGCGGGCGGCTCTTCGCCCGCGACCTTCGGTTGGGGCATATCGGCGCCGGAAGGCGCTGGCCGCCCTACCTTCGGCCTGCCGCGATCACGCTCATCCTGGCGCTGGCGACGGCACTGGTCGTCGCCCAGAACTTCCTGCCAAACCGGCTCAACCTGCGGGCCGGGGAAGTCTCGAGCCAGGACGTCGTCTCGCAACGGTCGGTGCGCTATGAGAGCCCGACCAGGCGCGAAGAGGCGCGAGCCGCCGCCACTGCACAGGTGCCTGACCAATTCGACGGCTCGGTCAGCATCCAGCAACGCCAGGCGATCGATTCAGTGGCGACCAAAGTTGCCGACCTCCGCCGGTCGTCAACCTCTGGACCCGATCGTTCGGCACAGCTGAGCCTGCTGGAGCCGCAGCTCAGCGATGCCCAGCGCCAGTATCTCCTCCAGGCGGACGAGGGCACGGTGGCGACGGTCTTCAAGAGCGCGGGCGACATCCTCCAGCAGCTCGAGAGCAATGGCATCAAGGCCGACACCCTCAAGAGCGCCTCGGACACGGCACAGACGCGGGCGGCGGCCCTCAAGCTGGATGCGACCGGCGCCTCCGTGGTGGCGACTCTGATCCGGGCCAATTTGAAAGTCAATTACCTGCAGGCTGAAACCGCGCTCAAGCGACAGCAAGCGAGCGACGCGGTGCCGGCGGTCTTCGTGACCGTCGCCCAGGGACAGACCATCATTCGCTACGGCGACCTGGTGACCCCGTTCCAGCTCGAGGAAGCCCAGGCGGTCGGCCTGCTGGCGCCGAAGACGGACTGGGCGCGCATCCTCGCGGTCTTCATGCTGGTCATCATCCTGTTCGCGGTCGCCCTCGGCTACCTGATGCAATTCCGGCCGGCGATCCTGCGCGACCCGCGACAGCTGGCCACCCTCGGCGGCTTGATGCTGGTCCTGCTGCTGGTGGCCAAGCTCGTTGTTCCCATCAACCCCAACACGCAGTACCTCGTGCCGATGGCGGCGGTCCCCCTCCTGGTCGCCGCGCTGATGGATACCGGCCTGGGCATCATCGTGGCCCTCGCGGTGGGCCTGCTGACCGGCATCGTCGCCGACAACGTGCTGCCACTCACGCTGGTCGGGTTTCTGGGCGGAGCGATCGGCTCCATCTACGTCCACCGGCTCGAGCGGCTTGGCCAGTGGGTCACGGCCGGCATCCTGGTTGCCGGCGCCCAGTTTGTGACGCTCATCTCACTCTCGCTGATCGAGCGCCACCAATCGCTCGACGAGATTCTCACGATTGGCGGGCTCGCCCTGATCAACGGGCTGGTCTCGGCCCTGATCGCGGCCGGCTTACTCACCTTCCTGGGCGAGATCACCCGCGTCATCACGCCGATGAAGCTCCTGGAATTGATGACGCCGAACAATCCGCTCTTGAAGCGCTTGATGGTGAGCGCCCCGGGGACCTACAACCACTCCATCGTGGCCGCCAACCTGGCCGAGGCGGCGGCAGAGGCGGTCGGCGCCAACCCGGTGCTGGCGAGAGTCGGCTGCTATTTCCACGACATCGGCAAGATCCGGCGGCCGCACTTCTTCGTCGAGAACCAGGCGGACATCGGCAACATCCACGAGAATCTGTCGCCCACGACCAGCTCGGACATCCTGAACGCGCACGTCACCGAAGGCGTCGAGCTGCTCAAGCAGTATCACTTCCCAACGTCGATTCGGGAGATCGTCCAGCAACACCAGGGCACCACGGTGAAGCGCTACTTCTAC
>DATNNA010000127.1:0-2275 GCA_035602075.1 Binatus sp. (SeqCode)
CGCGGGTCAGGCGATCTTCCAGCAGTCCTATCTCGCGAACAAGAGCATCAACGCGACCGTTGAGGCGAACGACGGTCTCGGCAACGCCGTGATCACCGTCCTCAAGAGCCAGAACGTGGCCGCCAAGAAGATTCCGACCACCGGCCAGGACGCGACGCTGCAAGGCATGGTCAACGTGCTCCAGAACTATCAATGCGGTTCGGTCTACAAGGCGGTCTATCAAGAAGCCCAGGACGCCGTCGCCCTGGCGACCATCCTGCGGGCCGGCCTGACGCCGCCGACCGCTTTGCTGAACGGCACGACCAAGCCGCCGACGGGCCAGACTGGGAACGAGCAGCCCGCGTCGCTCCTCACCCCCGTTTGGGTGACTTCGTCGAACATGAACGACACCGTCATCAAGGACAAGTTCGTCGACAAGGCCGCGCTCTGCGCCCAGGCGGGAGCGGCCGCCTGCACCGCAGCCGGCATCAGCTAGATCACAAAGGCGCCGCCGCCTCGCGCGGCGGCGCCTTATCTTGCCCCGCGATAAAGTGAGAGGGTGGCGCAGGTGATCAAAGAGTCGCCCATGGCTGGAGAGCCCCTCCTCAAGGCGCGCGGCATCGACAAGCACTTTGGCCCGGTGCAGGCGCTGACCAGCGTCGACCTGGACCTCTACGCCGGGCAGGTCACGGCACTCTGTGGGGACAACGGCGCCGGCAAATCGGTCCTGACCAAGTGCATTGCGGGGATCTACCAGATCGACCATGGTCAGTTTCTCTTCGAAGGCCATCCGGTTCATATCCGGACTCCGCGGGACGCGGCCCTGCTGGGAATCGAGACGGTGTATCAGGACCTGGCCTTGGCCGACAACCTCGACATCGTGCAGAACATGTTTCTGGGGCGCGAGCGCGTGCAAAATGGGTTCCTCAACGAAGACGATATGGAGCGCGCGGCCGGCCGGACCCTCGCGGACCTGCGGGTGACGACGGTGCGGTCGATCAGGCAGCCGGTCAGATCACTGTCGGGTGGCCAGCGGCAATCGGTAGCCGTCGCCAAGGCGGTGATGTGGAATTCCAAGCTGGTGATGCTCGACGAACCGACCGCCGCCCTGGGCGTGGTCCAGACCAAGATGGTGCTCGAGCTGGCTCGCCGCCTGCGCGACCGCGGCCTCGCCGTCATGGTCATCTCGCACAATCTCAACGATGTGTTCGAGGTCGCCGATCGGATCGCGGTCCTCTACCTGGGCCGAATGGTGGCGCAGGACCGCGCGTCCGCATTTGACCGGCAGAGTGTCGTCGACTACATGACGACAGGTGCCTCCAGCCGGCCGACCATCGGCGCTGATGGAAACGGGGAGAAGCGTGGCGCGAGCTGAGGCACCGGAGTCCGCCCCGGACCCGACCGCCGCCGCGGCCGCTGCCCAACTCGAACTCCCGCCGGAGATCGCCGCCCAGTCGCTGGGCGAATGGCTTCGCGCCTGGACGGCGCGGATCCGCAGCGGCGATAGCGGCGTCCTGCCGGTCATCCTGGCCTTCGCCGTCATTACCATCGTCTTCCAGGCGATCAGCCCCCATGGGGTCTTCCTCTCGGCGAACAATCTCGTCAACCTCTTTCAACAGAGTGCCGTCTTCATGGTGCTGGCCATGGGCGAGATCTTTGTCCTCCTGCTCGGCGAGATCGACCTATCCATCGGCTACGCCGGTGCGGTCGGCGCCGCCATCGCCGTGCAACTCGTACAGCCGGCGACCACGAAATGGCCATGGTGGGCCGCCATCATCGCGGGGTTGCTGGCGTGCGCCGTGATCGGTGCCTTTCACGGCACGTTGATCACGCGGCTCCGTCTGCCGTCCTTGATCGTCACGCTTGCCGGTCTGTTGATCTGGAACGGCGGCATGCTGCTCATTCTGTTGTTGGGTCCGTTCTCCGGCTACCCGAGCCTGGTCGGCAGCAACCCGAATCTCAAGGTGCTCTACAACCTGATGTGGGCGTCGATCGACCCCGTCGTGAGTTGGATCGGCGCGGCGGTCGTCGTCATCGCGGTCGGCGCCGCATTGTGGCTTGGTGACAGCCGCCGCCGTCGAAGTGGTCTGGTCGCGCCGCCAGCGAGCCTCACCCTCTTGAAGATCGCCCTGATCGCCATCGTCGCCGCCGTCGTGGTCGCGATCTGCAACGTCAACCGGGCGGCGTTCGGCACGCTGGCCGGCCTGCCCTGGGTTATTCCCATCGTGCTGGCCGTGTTCGGCGTCTGGATGGTGCTGCTCCAGCGAACCAGATTCGGGCGTTACGTCTACGCGAT
>DATNNA010000128.1:0-5678 GCA_035602075.1 Binatus sp. (SeqCode)
TGAAAGGGGCGGGGATCCTTGAGATTGGAGGCCGGGTCCAGCTTGTTGACCTGCCGGAGCTGGCGAGCTTGAAGTCGGACGAGGTACTGATGGAGGTTCACGCAGCCGGCGTCGCCAACTGGGATGACCTCATTCGCACCGGTGGCTGGGATGTCGGAATCACGCCTCCTATGGCTCTCGGCGTGGAGGCGGCCGGCACCATACGCCAGGTCGGCGCTGCAGGATCCCGATTCAAACCCGGCGATGAGGTCCTGACCCATTCCGCACCGCTGCGCAACCAGGGCGCTTGGGCCGAGAGTTTCGTTGCTCCCGAAGGGCACGTTGCCCGCAAGCCGCTAACAATGGAGATGGGGGTTGCCGGTGCCTTCTGTGTGCCCGCCCTCACAGCTCATCAGGTTCTTGGTGCGACGCTTGATGTACAGGCTGGCGAATTGGTTCTCATAAACGGCGGCGGAGGTGTCACCGGTAGCTTGTTGACGGCCGTGGCGGCGGCGATGGGTGCTAACGTCATAGCGATTGCCAGCGCCCGGAGCGAAGAAAGGCTTAAGCATTTCGGCGCAACGACTGTCCTCGACCGCGCCTCGACTTGGCCGCAATCAGCCAGACGACTGGCGGGCGGTAGCTTCCCTGCCGTGGTTAATGCCGTCAGAGGCGCAACGGCCAGTGTCCTACCTCTAGTCGCCGACAACGGACGGCTGGCGACGATAACAGGCGACCCGCCGCCAAGTGAGCGCGGTATTCGAATCAGCAATGTCTACGTCAAGCCAGACGGGGCTGCGCTCGAGCGACTGGCTGCGGATTTTGCGAATCGTGGCCTTACCCTGCCAATCGCCGCCATGTTCGGACTTGGTCAGGCATCGGCGGCGTTAGCCGAAGCGGTGGCAGGAAGTCCGGGAGTTGTCGTGATCGATCCCAGACGTTAGGTGCTTCTCTCCGCCAAGCGAGTGCAACGCGGCAACGAGACACCAGTTGCCGAGCGTGCACAACGTGACGCTGGAAACATCCTTATATACGTAGGCGTGGCTGCCATTTGCATAGCCCCTCAGCTGGTCTCAATCAGACGACAGTTCGTCCGCGGAGCTCCACTGACGTCTACTGCCTGCCGTGATTAAGAAAGTCAGCTGCTCTACCAACTGACCTATGCAGGCGCACCGCATATTGTGTTCGGCGAATCGTCCGCGGCGTGCCGCCACATGCCGCGGCGAGCCACGGGCGTTGTTGTCAAATTGTTGTCAAAGCAGGCAGCCTGTGGCGCGGCTCGCTGCGCATCTTTGTGATCCCAGAGGACGTAGTCCGAGCCTTCGTATCCCTAGGCAGGGCGGAAGACAACGATATGGATGAGGTTGCTTGGGCCTGTCGCGGCCGCCGCCGCTGGGTTCCGAATGGCGTGCAGTAACCGTCCGAGTCCTTCATCACCGCGACGGAGACCATACGATCTCCTGTTGGGCTTGCATTATTAGGAGGGACGGCGGTTAAGCGACCGCCGACCCCTCACCGCCAGGAGAATATTGGGGGCACCGGTTGGGAGCCCTGCGGAGATCATCCGGCGGACGACCGGGTTGCTCAGGCGCAGGAACCCCCTGCCGAACCGCTGCCGGAGATCGGGCCGGGCGTTTGGTTCGCTCACCTCGCGGGCAATCACGGCCGGACCACCAACACGGTCTTTCCGGGTCGCCGAGGGGCGGGGGGCGGCCCATAGGCGATGGACGCGTCGGCGAGTGGCAGCGTCCGGGCGATGACCGGGCGGAGCTTACCCTGCTCGGCAAGGTCGGTGATGCGCCGCAACTCGCCAGGATCAGACGCCACCACGAAGAAGATTCCCTGGATTCCGTGGCGCTCTGCCATTGATTGGTCCAGCGGTTGCGCCAAGGTCACGAGCCGTCCTCCCGGCCGTACCAGTCTGTACGACTCCACGGGTACTGGTCCACCGAACGTGTTCAAGAGGACGTCGAAGAGTGGTTCACCTGGGGAGCGTGCAGCCGACACCGAGGGCACGACCCCGGCGGCACCCAGTGTCTTGACCAGGGGCTCATCGTCGTCGATCGCGGTAGCCGTCACTTCTGCTCCCATAGCCTTCGCAAGCTGCACCGCCAGAGAACCCACCCCTCCTGCGCCACCCTGGATGAACACTCGTTCGCCGGGCTGCACGCGGGCACGATCCGCGAGCGCCTGCCACGCGGTCAGGGCCGCCAGCGGCAATGCGGCCGATTCGACATGGGAGAGACGTACGGGCCGGGGGACCACCCCTTCTTGGGGTAACGACACGTACTCGGCCGCTGCGCCATCATGGTTGAAGTCGATGAGCCCGTATACCTGGGTGCCAGGCGTCAGGGACCTCACGTCTCCGCCGACCTGAGCGATCACGCCCGAGAATTCGTGCGATGGGATGATGGGCGTGCGATCGGCCCCGTCCGCTGATTGCCAGGTCTCGTCCCACGCAAGCTCACCCGGGGTGACCGCCGCTGCATTCACCTCGACGAGCACCTCATTTGCCCCCACCTCTGGCACGGGGGCGTCCTCGTAGCGGAGAACTTCGGGCCCTCCACGCTTGTGTGCTCGAACTGCCTTCATCGTGCTCATGGCGCTCCTCACTTTGTGGCTCGATGTACCTATTAGAGCAATAGTAAGGAGACTGATAATCTACCCCTGATTCCATCCCATTGCGGGGGAGGTCAAGGTCGCGAGCTTCGTAACGTCAGCTCTCTCACTCGAGTTGTAGCAACATGCGGATAACCGCTCCCGCGTTGCTGCTCCCTTCTCCCTCCCGGGAGAAGGTTAGGGTGGGGGGTCTTCTTATCGTGGTCGCAATTCTGGCACTGCTGTCGGCGGCGTGCGGCGGATCAGCCGCGAGTTCCTCTGGAAGCCCAACGCCGGCGCCATCTCATTCATCGGTGCCCCCGGCCAGCATCGCCGGACATTTTGGGTATCCCGCCGAGGGTATCCCACCAATGAGTATCTACGCGATTCGTGTCGGCGGCAAGCCGTCCGACTTCTATGTGGTTCGCACGATTTTGAACCAGGGCGTCTATACAATCCGCGGGATTCCACCTGGCACGTATCACCTCTTTGCCACGCCAACCGGTGGCTTCGGTCAAGGGCCTCAGCGCTTCGGTGCCGCTCATACCAGGGCAGTCCTTTGCGGGCTCTCTGTCAAATGCACCGATCACACCCCGATCGATGTCATCGTGGCGTCTGGCCAGGCCGTGACCGACATCAATGTCAGTGATTGGTACGACAGCAATCGGGCCGACTATCCCTTAGTGCCGGTGCCTTTTCCGTCGGCGACACCAACCGTAAGTCCGGCTGCGAGCTACCTCGATGCCCAAGCGGCGGCCACTTTCGAGGCGCAGTTCGGAACCGGGGCGTCAAAGGTTCTCAGCGGGGCGTTCGAGCAATGTCCGGTTAACGAGGCCTGCATCGCCGTGCAGGAGAAACACGACGGCGTGCGGTCGGCCTACTTTCTGGCTCAAGCCGGCTCGAATACCGACGTTGTGACCTGTGGCGTGTACGTCTTTCAGGATACGTCCGGCTGGCATCCATTGAATGCCGACTGCGGGAGGTACCCTGCGCCCGGCAAGTCGGTCTCGGCCACGTTTCTGGGAAGCGGCTGCATCAACGTGCGCGCTAATCCCGGCTACAGCAACAAGATCGTTGCATGCTTGCCAGTCGATACGACCGTTACGATCGACGGCGGCCCCGTCTTCGTCCAGGAGGCGACCGCTTCCGAAACCGCGAACCTGAACCGGCTCTGGTGGCATCTCGCAGGGAAGGGGTGGATGGCGCACCAGTACTTGACCTCTAGTGGCATCTACTACTGATCAGGTGAGTGGACCCCGAGTAAAGGCTGGCACGGCCACGGCGCGGAGCCACGCGAGCAGGCACCCGCGGCCTCTAGCCCGGAGAAAGTCGGACGCCTCCTGGCGCTAAAGGATCGCTTCGACCCGGACAATATCTTCCGGCTCGACTCGCGCCCGGATAAAGAGCGGTGCCCGGTGTCGTCAACGCGCAGACCGCTCGTGCCGCGGTTCCAGTACCTGCTCGCTGGAACTCTCCGGGTTGACCATGACCACCTCGAAGAGGTCCTCGAAGTTCACGTTGAAAAACTTGATCAGCGCCTGGCGCAACTTCGGCCCTGGCCGGCGTGCCCCGGACTCGAGTGCCGGAATATAGTTCTGGCTAATGCCCAGGTTGTGCGCCAGCTCGCGCTGTGTCAGGCCCTTCTTCTCGCGCATCGCCCGCAGCCCCGTCGCTCGAACCTCGACATTCATCTGGGCATCATCACACGGACGCGTATATTTGTCAAGACATGCCTACAAAAAGGTCTAACAAAGGTCAACCGGTTCCCCAGCGGCCAACCGGCCGTCTCATTCTGTCTGGCCTAACCGCCTTCGGCTATCACGGCAACAAGACCGCCGAGCGAGAACTGGGCCAGGTCTTCACAGCTGACCTCGAGGTCACCATCGACACCCGCCAAGCCGCCGCGACCGACCGCATCGAGGACACCATCAGCTACCCGCTGCTCGAGAAAACCGCCCGCCAGATCCTCGAGGGGAAGCCCGCCAACCTGCTGGAGACCGTCGCCGAACGGATCGCGACCGCCCTCCTAAAGCATCCCGAGGTGATCCAGGTCACCGTCCGTGTGAGCAAGCGCCCGCCCTTGCCGAATCTCAACGCCTTTACCGTCGAGATCACCAGGCCGGCTGACTAAACTCAACCGGTGCCTGCCCGCCTGATCGACGGCCGCGCCCACGCGCGCGCCATCCGCGAGGAGTTGAAACTCGCGGTCGAGCGCCATCCCAACCAGCGCCCGCCCGGGATTACCGTCATCCAGGTCGGCGATGATCTTGCATCCACGACGTACGTGCGCGGCAAAGCCAGGGCCGCGGAAGAGGTCGGATTCAAATCCGCGATCGAGCATCTGCACGACATCAGCCAGGCCGACCTGAACAGACGGATCCGGGGGCTTGCCAACGACCAAAAGATCGACGGCATCCTCATCCAGCTGCCGCTGCCCGACTTCCTCGACCCCGATGAAGCGCTCGAGCAAATCCCCCCACATAAAGATGTAGACGGTCTCCATCCCTACAATGCTGGCCGCCTGGCACAAGGGAACCCGACCTTCATTCCGGCCACACCCCTCGGCGTGCTCGAGCTGCTCCGGCGGGAGGGCATCGATCCGACCGGCCAACGTGCCGTCGTTGTTGGGCGCTCCCGCCTGGTCGGGCGTCCGCTGGCATTGCTCCTCCTTCAAAACCATGCGACCGTCACAATCGCGCACTCGCACTCCGTCGACCTGCCCAGCATCACCAGGACCGCCGATATCCTGGTCGCCGCCACGGGCAAACGCGGCCTGATCACCGGCGAGCACGTCAAGCCGGGCGCAATCGTGATCGACGTCGGCATCACGCGGGATCCCGAGACCGGCAAGCTCACGGGCGATATCGACCGGGCGAGCGTCGAGCCGGTCGCGCAGGCGCTGACTCCGGTTCCCGGCGGGGTTGGCCCGATGACCGTCGCCATGCTGCTGGTCAATACCTACCGCGCCTACCGTCAGCACCTCGGCCGGGCGTGACTTACCAGGAAGCGCTCGCCTACCTAACGTCGCTCGGACGCTTCGGTATCAAGCTCGGCCTGGAGCGAACCGAGGCGCTGCTGCACGCGCTTGGCGACCCGCAGGA
>DATNNA010000129.1:0-13156 GCA_035602075.1 Binatus sp. (SeqCode)
AGCAGTTCGCTGACGATCTTTTCCCGCTCGTGGCCCGACCCGATGCCGTGGACCAGCAGCCCCTCCCCCACGATCTCTCCGACGGACATGCGGGGATTCAGCGAGCCGTAAGGATCCTGGAAGATGATCTGTACTTCGCGCCGCATCTCGTGCAGCTCTTTCTTCTTCGCCTTGAAGATGCTGCGGCCCTCTAGCCAGGCCTCACCTGAGGTGGGCGGGATCAGCCGGATGATGGTGCGGGCGACGGTCGACTTGCCGGAACCCGACTCGCCGATCAGGCCGAGGGTCTCGCCCTTCTTGATCTCGAAGCTGACCCCGTCCACCGCCCTGACGTTCGCGACGGTCGTCTGCAAGAGGCCGCCCTTGATGGGGAAGAACTTGACAAGGTCCTTGACCTTCAGGAGGGCACCATTCGCCTCGGGGGCCTCCACTCTCAGCTTTTGCTTACTCATTCGTACTGCCAGCAGGCCACGAGGTGATTGGCGGCGCCGTTGGCCTTCAGGGCTGGGATATCCGTATCGCTGTGGAGCGCCTTGATCGGACAGCGCGGACGGAAGGCGCAGCCCGGCGGCACCGCCAGCGGGTTCGGGACGCTGCCGGTGATCACGTGAAGGCGTTCCTGCTTCTTCCCCAGCCGCGGGATGGAGGCGAGCAATCCCTGGGTGTAGGGGTGCTTGGGGCTGGCGAAGAGTTCCTCGGTCGACGCTTGCTCCACGATGCGGCCCGCGTACATCACGGCTACGCTGTCGCACATCTCGGCGACCACGCCCAGGTCATGCGTGATCAGGAGAATGGCGGATCCAAACTCTCCCTTGAGGTTTCGCATCAGCTTGAGGATCTGCGCCTGGATCGTGACGTCCAGCGCGGTGGTCGGCTCGTCCGCGATCAGCAGCTCGGGACTCGTGGAGAGCGCCATCGCGATCATGACCCGCTGCCGCATTCCACCCGATAGCTCGTGCGGGTATTGATTGGCTCGTCGTTTTGGATCGGAAATCCCGACCAGGCGCAGCATTTCGATGGCCCGGTTCATCCCCGCCTGGTGATCCACCTTCTGGTGCAGCCGCACGGCTTCCGCGATCTGGTCTCCGACCGTGAAGACCGGGTTGAGCGCGGTCATCGGCTCCTGGAAGATCATGGAGATGTCGTTCCCGCGGATCTCCTGCATCTCCTCGTCGGGCAGCGTCACCAGGTCCCGGTCGTGAAACCAGACGTGGCCACCGGTGATCCGGCCATTTTTCTCCAGCAACCGCATGATGGACAGCGCGGTGATGCTCTTCCCCGACCCCGATTCTCCGACCAGGCCGACGGTCGCCCTGGCGGGAATCGTCAGATCGACGCCATCGACCGCCTTGACAGTGCCACCGTGAACATGGAACTGGGTGTGGAGGTCCTCAATACGGAGGAGGTCGCTCACCGCTGCCGGGGATCCAGCGCGTCCCGGATCCCGTCACCGACGAGGTTGATGGCCAACGCGGTGACGACCAGCGCGGTGGCCGGGAAGATCACGAGGTAGGTGTGGTCGGAGAGCAGATACTGCTCGAATTCGCTCAGCATGTTGCCCCAGCTCGGCTCCGGCGGAGGGATGCTGTACCCGAGAAAGCCGAGTGCGGCTTCCAGCAGGATGATGCCGGACACGCCCAGCGTGGCCGAGACGATGATCGGCGCCAGCGCATTAGGCATGATGTGCCGCAGGATGATGCGCAGGTTCGAGGCGCCCAGAGCCCGGGCCGCCTGGACGAACTCCTGTTCTCGAAGCACAAGAAACTGGGCCCGCATCAGACGTCCGATCTCAAACCAGCCCGTCGCCGCGATGACGATGATGACGGTGCTCAGCCGAACGCCACCGGTCGCCGCCGTAACGGCGATGACGACGAGCAGGAAGGGCATCGAGATGATGATGTCGGTGAAGCGCATCAGCGCGTTGTCCAACCAGCCGCCGTAGTAGCCGGCGAGCGCCCCCAGGCCCCCGCCGATGATCAGGTAGCCGACCACAGCGAGGATCCCGACCATGAGCGAGACCCTGGCTCCGCGAAGCAGCCGAGCCAGCTCATCCTGGCCGAGCTCGTCGGTGCCGAGAAGATGTTGAAAGCTCTGGAACGGCACCTTGTACGGGTGGCGGTAATCCTGAATCCGGTAGAGGTCGCCGGTGATGATGGGGACGACCACCGCGGCCAGCACGATCACGCCCAGGATCAGCAGCGCCCCGGTCGCCACCCGGTGATGGAGAAAGCGGATGACCGCCAACCGCCAGAATCCCAGCTCCGGAGCGCCGGCGAGCTCGTCCGACTTGACGCCGGGCGGGGCCATCGCATCGCGCTCCTGATCGATAGATGTTTCGGACAGTGGCACGGCCCCGAGATTGGGACCGGCGGCGGGTCCGAAGGGAAGCGGAGGAACCTGCGCCATCAGTACCGGATCCTTGGGTCGGCGACCGCATACAGGACGTCGGCGATCAGGTTGAAGAACACCGTCCCGGCGGCGACCAGCATGACGACGCCCAGGATGACCGGGTAGTCGCGGTCGACCACGGCCTGGAAGGCGAGCTGCCCGGTGCCCGGCCAGCTGAAGATGCCCTCGGTGATGATGGCTCCATTGACGATCTGCGGGATCGCGATCGCCACCAGGGTGATGATCGGGAGGATGGCGTTGCGCAGCGCGTGCTTGTAATTGACCCGCTCCACCGCCAACCCTTTGGCGCGAGCCGTCCGGATGTAGTCCTGGTGGAGCACCTCCAGCATGCTGGCCCGCATGAACCGGCTGAAGATCGCGATCTCCAGGATCGCCAGCGAGGTGACCGGGAGCACCATGTGGATGAGGAGGTCCACCGGATCGTCGACCCCACCGGTATGCATGCCGAAGAGAGGGAACCCCCAATGAAGGGGCGTCTGTTTCAAGAAGACCGCGAAGATCAGGAGAAGATAAATGCCCAGCACGAAGCTGGGAATCGACACGCCGATATAGGAAACGATCGACGTCGTCATGTCCACTTTCGAGTACTGGTGGGTCGACGCGTAGATCCCCAGCGGGATACCGATGCCGAGCGCCACCAGCAGGGCGGCGCCCAGCAGCAGGATGGAGTTCGGCAGGCGCTGCATGAGCAGCGTCGTGACCGGCTCGTTGTACAAGTAGGAGTCGCCCAGGTTTCCGTGGACGAGGGCGCCTAGGTAGCGCACGTACGACTCAGGCACGGAGTAGGGGTTGCCGTTGATGTCGGTCAGGCCAAGGTTGTGCAAGCGCCGGTTGACCTGCTCCTGGTGGATCCGGGGATTCTCACCAACACTGACCGGGGCGCCGGGTGTGACCCGGGTGAGGGTAAAGAAGATCGCCGACATGAGCAGGAGCAGGAAGATCCCGATCGCGACCCGGCGAACGAGGTAGAAGGTCACGTCTTCATCCTATAAAACCGTTTGCCCTGTGCAAAGCATTCGCCTTGAATACGGCCTGAACTCCCGCTAGAAGCATAGCGAACGGCCCACCGGCGGTCCCGGGGAGGGCGGCCCGGCCGCCTCCCCGGCACTCGCTTAACGAGTCGCTACTTACTTACCGGTCTTGGAGAACCACTGCGCAGTCACTTCGGTGTTGCGCGCATCGTCGACGTAGATCACGTTGTCGCCGCCACCGGCTACGACGCCGCCGACGTTGCTCGACCAACCCATCGCGGACTTGTCGGCCCACAGCATGTAGGTCACGATGTCGCCGCTGATGATCTTCTCCATCTGGTTGAAGATCGCCTTGCGGGCGGTTTTCGTCTGGGCGTCAGTCGCCTTGATGGTTGCCCGCTCCTGGTCGATCAGCGTGTCGAGTTGCGGATTGCTGTAACCGGTCCAGTTGTTGCCCGACTTGTGCTCAGGCTGCAGCTGGCTGGAGTGGAAGGTTGTGTAGTCGTCCGGGTCGACCGTCAGACCGAATCCCGCGATGGCCACGTCGAAGTTGCCCTGCTGGATCGGCTTGTAGAACACCTTGAAGTCGGTCGGGTCGGGCGTGAGCTGGATCCCGATCGCCTTCAGCTGGTCGGAGATGATCTGGGCGGCCTTGATCCGTTGCGGCTTGCCCGCGCGAACGCGGATCTTGCCGACGAACTTCTGGGCGGCACCGCCCTTCGGATTGGGCCGGGTCGCCACGCCGTCGGCCCCGACGGTCCAGCCGGCTTGCGTCATCAACGTCTTCGCCTTAGCGACGTCCTGCGTGTACGTCACGACGGCGCTGGCGTCGTATGCCCAGGAGGCGGGGACGATGTCGCCCCAGAGAACCTGGCCCCGACCCTCGGTCGCGGCGTCGACGATCGACGGCTTGTCCAGCGCGGTTGCCATCGCCTGGCGAGTCAGGACGTTGTCGAAGAGGTGACCCTTGCGGGTGTTGAGGCGCATGTCGATGTAGCCCAGGTCGGCGTAGTCGTGCACCGTCACACCGGTCGCCGCCTTCGCCTTGCTCACGCCGCCGGAACCGGCCTCACCCAGGGCGGGGTGCCACGAAACGTCCCCGTTGATCAGGGCGTTGGCCGCCGCCGTCGCATCCGTGATGACCTTGGCAATGGCCTTGTCATAGTGGGGACGGCCGAGGTAGTAGTTGGTATTGGCGACGTAATCGATCTCTGAGCCCGCGACCCGCTTGTCGAACTTGTATGGTCCGCCGGTTACCGTCGGGTTCAGCGAAACCGGATCGGTCCGCTGCTTGGCGGGGTCGATCTTTCCGTAGACGCTGGCCGGCGCCACGAACGTCAATAGGTTGTTGGCCAGGAAGGGAGCAAAAACATCCTTCAGGACGAACTTGACGGTATTGGCATCCACTTTCGAGACGCTGTCGAGCTCGCCCCAGTCGAAGGCGGCATCCGTGTCAAGGTTCGGATTGTTCTGCATGTTGACGGTCATCACGACATCATCCGCCGTGATCGGCGTGCCATCGCTCCACTTGGCCTCCTTGCGGAGCTTGACCGTCCAGGTCTTCAGGTCCGACGAGATCGATGGCATCCCGTCCGCCAGGTCCGGCTGGATGTTCAGGTTCTTGTCCGCCTGATACAGGTTGGGGAATAGAAAGCCATAGGCTCGGACGGACGGCACGTCGCCGGCGACGAACGGGTTCAGGCTCTGGGCATCAGCGTCGAGCGCCCAGATCAGCGTGCCCCCATTCGTTATCGACGCGCTCGGGGTGGAACTTCCCCCGCAGGCCGATAGAAAAACAGCGACTCCGGCGACGAGCGTCGATACTCGCAACCATCGCGACTTACCGATAGATTGATCCATAAAGGTCAACTACCTCCCTTCCAGGCAAAGATGTGTCGTCCAGCGTGCATTCTGGCGCCGAATCGCCGTAATCATGCATCAACCGATGTCCATTCATCAAGAAAAGGCCCCAAATATTAACCTCTATTAGACCGGCGGCCTTTTTTGGTGCCGGCGGGGCCCGTTTACCAGCTGTGGGGGTCGGCGGCTGACGCGGAATACTCCCGTGACTCGGCATGGTTCCCCATCGCCGTCCGGTAGAGCTCCACGTATTTTTCGGCGGAGTTCGCCCAGCTGACGTCGGTCGACATGGCATTGGCCTGCAGCCGGCGCCAGGGCGACGTCTGACGGAATGTTTCAAGCGCCCGGACCACCTGGGCGAACAGGTCCCAGTGGTCGTAGGCGGAGAAGACGAAGCCGTTCCCGGTCTGCCGCACCGGGTCCCAGTCATCGATGGTGTCGGCCAGCCCGCCGGTGGCGCGAACGATCGGGATGGTCCCGTAGCGAAGACTGATGAGCTGCCCCAGGCCGCATGGCTCGAATCGCGACGGCATCAGGAACATATCGGAGCCGGCATAGATATGCTGCGCCAGCACCGGTTTGAAACCGATCGTGGCGGATACCCTCTGCGGGTTGTCGCGCGCGCTGGCCCGGAACATTTCCTCGTACCGCGCATCGCCGGCGCCGAGCACCACGAGCTGCAGGTTGAGCCGCATCAGTCCCCACATGATGTTGGCGATCAGGTCGAGGCCCTTCTGGTCGTAGAGCCGCGAGATCAGGCCGATCACCGGGATCGCCGGATCCTGCGGGAGGCCGACTTCCTTCTGCAGGGCGAGCTTGTTCTCGACCTTCTTCTCGATGCCCCCGATGTCGTAGGGGGCAACCAGCGAGGTATCGGTCGAGGGGTTGAAGACGTCGTAGTCGATGCCATTGATGATGCCGTGCAGCTTGCTGCGAAAGACACGCAGCAGCGGGTCCATCTTTTCGCCGTACTCCGGCGTGAGGATCTCTTCCGCGTAACGGTTGCTGACGGTGTTGACCACATCCGAGAAATAGAGCCCACGACCCAGCAAGTTGACGATATCGTCGAGCCCGGGCATGCCGGGTTTGATCAGGCCCCATTGCTCCAGGTCGGCCAGGTTTAGCGCGCCGTAACCGAAGACGCCCTGGAACGCGAGATTGTGGATAGTGAGGACGGTGGCGATGTCGGCATAGAACGGATCGCCGGCATAGAGCCGCGCCAGCATATTGGGAATCACGGCCGTGTGCCAGTCATTGACGTGGATCACGTCGGGGCGGAAGTCGAGCGGCCGCAGCATCTCCAGCGCCGCCCGGCTGAAATAGATGAAGCGCGCGTCGTCGTCCCAGAACCCGTACATACCGTCGCGGCCGAAGAACTGCTGATTGTCGATGAAGTAGATCGGCACGTCGCCGCCGATCCGCCCCTCGAGGACGTCCGCGTTGACCGGTTGGTGCGCGAGCGGGACCCCCAGGTTGGTGACGATCCGTCGCAGTCCGTATTTCTCGACGTCGATGCTGCCGTAGCGGGGCATCACGACACGAACGTCATGCCCCATCGCCTTGAGCGCCTTGGGCAGCGCGCCGGCGACATCGGCAAGGCCGCCCACCTTGGCGAAGGGTGCGACCTCGGCCGCGACCAGCAGGATCTTGAGTGGCTGATTGTGCCGCCCGCGAAAGACGTCGCCCGGGACACGCACTGGGATCGAGCCGGTCGGAGGCAGCTGTTCCACCGGCTTGCCCGCTTCGTGGGCGACCGCCACCATTTCGACCGTTTCGCCGGGGTCGTGCCCGAGCGCGGCGAAGGGCACGGCAAAGGCGAGCGCATCGCCGCCGCTGGCCCGTCCGGTCCAACGCGCCTGCCCGGAGCGCGGGTCCGGCGTCACCTCACGCAGCTCCAGCTCCAGGTCGGAACCGCTGGGCCGTGCCGTGAGCCGAAGTGCGGGATCGAACCCGAAGTTGCCGTTGCCCGGCACCTTCGGATTGCCGGAGAAGAAGATCTCGAGCTCGACCGGCCGCGGCTTGCTCGCGGGGAGCAAATCGAATCGCAAGTAGAGATTGTGGTCGTCGTGACCGAACCAGATCCGCCGCACCGCCCCTTTCGGGGGATGCATCGCGCCGAAGAGCGCGCTCACGTCCACGTACCCGCCGGCGTCCCACTCCTCCTGATCGACCACACCGTTGAGCTTGGGCGTGATCTTGCGATGCGGCCGCTTCGAGGCTGACGCGTCGGCTTCCTTGGCGATGGGGCGGTAGAGGTCGGCCGGGGGAGGCTGTTTCAGCGACATATAGATGTTGCGCAGATGGAGACGGAAGAGGCTATCCCAGATCTGGTCCATCCCGGAGTCGTGAGATCGGCCGAACCACCAGAACCAGTCGCTCCCCTCGGCGATCAGCGCCTCGCGCCGTGCCGACGCGAGCGTCTCGGGCTCATCCGCTGCTCGCTCGCGTTCGCTGAGAAAATCCCGGGCCTCGGCTAACAGGTCCCAGGCCACATTGTGTTCCTGGTCGCCGACCCAGGTGTCGAAATTCGCGTTGATCCAGGAGCCGGGATGGATGCGGGACAGCGAGCGCTCGGCCGGGAAGGCCGCAAGGAATTCCGAGACGGTCACGGTCTTCAGCTCGGGCTCATGCGTGAGCCGGCTGTAGAGCGAATGGAGGAACGGATTGCCGTTGGCTTCGTACGAATCCCAACAGTTTTCGCCGTCGAGGGCGATCACCGCCAGGAAGGGGGTGTCTTGCTGTCGCTGCTGGATGGCACGGAGCCGTTCGACCAGGTCCGTGGCGGCCCCATCCGCGGGGGAATTCTGGTACTCGAAGCCAATCGCGTTCGAGAGCCGCGCGTCGCGGAAGAGGAGATGGATCGGCGGGCCGTTGCCCTGGACGCGGTACGGCGAATAGAGCAGCTCGGCCTGCGTCAGCTGCCCTTCCGCATCCCGGATGATCGGGCTCGCGAGTGACCGGGAGAGGATCCCCTCATCGCTGATCATCCATTCCAGCCGGTGATCGGCGGCCAGGCGCACGGCCTCGTCAGAAATGGCCGCTTCGGGCGGCCAGGTGCCGCGCGGCCGGCGTCCGAAGTGGCGGCGATGCGCCTCGATACCAAGACGCAGCTGCTCGGCGGCGTCGTCCGCATGCGTAAATGTTCGGCGCGGCATGGCGAGGTCGGGCCGTGCGACGCGCGCGATCCCGAGGTCGGCGATCAGCGGCAGGATGGGATGGTAGTAGGCACTGGTGATCAGCTCGGCCTGCCCGCGCTCCTGCAGCTCGCGATATTTGGGCAACACCTTGCGCAGCAGCTCGAACTGGACTCGCAGGACGGGCTCGATGTCGGCGTCGGAAAAGTCGCGACCTTTGCGGACCAGCTCGGCAATCTCCGGGTGCCGCTCCATCACCTCGGGGCCGATCCACGAAAGGTTGAACCACACGAGCAAATCGCGGAGTTCGGCGTCGGAGAACAGCGTGGCCATGCCGTCGTTGGACGTGCGCGACCAGGCCTGCTCGCGCTTGAGCACGAGTTCCAGGTAGCGCGGATACTGGCGGACGCGCCGGATCTGGCTCGACTCGGTCATCCAGCGCGCGATGAACGCGCGTTCGTCGCCGCTGAGCTGGGACAAGGGACGACGGGCGAGGTCCAGGTAGACGTCCTGGAAGCCGCCGTCGACGTAATCCTGCACCTGATCGACGAGGGCCGGCACCAGGTTGAACGTCTGCTTGATGTCCGGGTAATCGTCGAGCAGGGCCGGCATCTTGTAGTAATCCTTCGCGCAGCGCAGCCGAACCCATGGCAACAGGAAATTGTTGGTCAGGTCATCCTTGTAATAAGGCTGATGCATGTGCCAGACGAAGGCCACATGCAGCGGGCGCGTCACGGGGAAAGAGTCTAGCTAACCGACCGCTTTTTTCAGCGGTTCCGGAAGCGCTAGGTTGTAGACGTAACGCAGGTGTGGGGAGTACTCGACCGTGATTCGATCACCGGGCCGCAGCTGGTCGAAGGTCTTGCGGTTGATCCGGAAGGCCTCGGCCCAGAGCTTTTTGGTCATCAGGCGATCGCCGGCCTGGACAGCGACACGGTAGGTGCGGCCGAAGAGCCCGACGTCGCGGCGCATGCTCACCACCACGCCGACCATGGAGCATCGCCGGGCGGCAAGGTCCAGGCCACTGCGGACGAGCACAATCACGCCCACCGGGACGACGGCGCCGGAGGCCCCGAGGGTGAACATCATGAGGTAGACCAGCCAGCGGGCCACGGGATGCGTGATGGACTCGGCGAGCTCCGGCCCGACGAGGAAGAGCGCCAGGCACCCCAGCACGATAGAGACAAAGCCGAGCGCCGCCGTCATCAGGGGTGGCTCACCGCGGCAAATCGTCCACAGGTACCACTTGACGCGCGGCCGCATCGGGCGGCCATCCGGACCCACCGCGATCGTCAGCTGGCCCCACGGCATGGAACCACCGACGAGCCGCAGTAAGAGCAGCACGCCGATGCCCACGGCGACCAGGGCCGGAAACGGAGGCACGTGCAAGGAAGGCACCCCTGCTGTATAACCCGGGGGCGCTGGCCGTCCTTGCAGGCGCTGAATACGGGTTGTATTCGGAGGCTAGCGCGTAACCGTCCTCAGACGTACTCGTCCATGGCGCGGAGGAAGTTGACGTAGACGCGCTGCTGTTCCCGCAGGATGCCCAGGCCGCCGAGTTCCCACCACTCATCGGGGGTGAAGTAGGCGGAGACCTCCGCCTGGGCGCCGGCTTTGGAGAACCACTGGATCAGGTGCAGGTTGTCGGACTGGAGCAGCCACATGGCGATATCGATCAGGTGCGGGTGCTTGGTCAACTTCGCCTTGTTGTAGATGTGATGCATCAGCCGGAAGATGCCCTGTTGGGCCTCGTTTCCCAGGAAGAAGTCCATACCACCGTCTCCGGCCCAGGTACATCCGTACTCCGGCAGCGGCATCTCGTGGGCGTCCTTGAAGGTGGTGATCGCCTCCGACGGCGATAGGTAGCGCATCTTGTTCTTGACGAAATCGGCGTGGAGTGCGTGCATGAAGGGGAAGATGCCCGAGTCAGCGCGGTGGTGCTCTCCGAACGTTTCGAAGTCCCACGCGAGAAAGACGAATTCGCCCATCGCCTGCCGGATCCAGGTCGCGTAGGTATCGGCCATCAGCGGCCAGCCGTTCCACTGGCGGTTGCTGAAGCGGTAGCCGACGTCGTCGCTCAGCTCGTAGTGGCGTGTGAAAAGCCGCATCTCCTCGTTGGGATAGCGGTACACGTGAGTCGGCTCGCGCCAGCCCATCACCCACGGCCTGCCGTCCATTACCGCGCCCTTGAAGCCGCTCAGCTGCAACTGGAAGTAGACGTCGTTCGACATGAACATCTCGGTCGTGTCAGTGACGGCGATCGTTTTCTGGAAGGTCTCCTCCAGCTGCCGCTTGCCCCACGCCATCCGCTCGGCGAAGGCGCCGATATCGAGATAGAAGATGAAGGAGTGATAGGGCTCGACCGCGACCAGCTCGACGTTCTCGTGGCTGACCAGCTTCTGGAAGCCGGCCAGCACGTCCGGGCCAAAGCGCCGCATCTGCAGCAAGAGCGATACGGAGAAGCCGAGCGAGATCTTCATGCCCTTGTCCACCAGCGATTGGAAGAGCTCGGTGCCCGGGCGGTAAGAGTATTTCGCCACCTTGTCGAAGTAGCGCCGGTCCATCTGCTCGTCGAAGATCAGAGGGTCCATCTTCTCCGGCGGGGTGCCGCGCGGGATCAGCTGGGCCGGCAGCCGGATACGGCGCGGCTGGTGGGCGACCATGTAGATGACCAGAGAGTTAGGCATCGCTACCTATCCTCTCAGACGGGACTTTGAGTCCCTGCTTGAGGGCCACGAATTCGAGCCGCTGCAAGAAGATGTCGATCACGCGCTGCCAGGTGTAGTCGCGCGCCGTCCGCTGGGCGGCGATCCGCAGGTTGCGGGCGGTCTCCGGATGCGCCGCCAGGTGGGTGACGTAGGCGACGATCTCCTGCGCATCCTCCGTCTCGATGACGATCGCGTTCTTGAACGGTTCGGCATACTCCTCGCCCGTCGCGCCGACGAAGGCGACGCCGCCGGAGGCCATCGCCTCCAGGCCTACCAGGCCGAATGGCTCGTGCCCGCTGTTCGCCAGCGTGGCAGTCGCCGACGCGTAGAGCACCGGCAGGAGGTCATCCGGGAGGAACGCCGTGACGTTCCAGATGTCGGCGTCGGCTTGCTCCTTGAGTACTTTCGTCAGGGCGGCGACATCTTCGATGCGGGTGGACAGTGACGCCACCTTCAGTCCTCGCTGTTGCGCAAAGTCGAGCACCTCCCCGCCAAAGGGTTCGAGGCCACCCCGCATCAAGAGTCGCGTTGTCACCCCGCGCTCCTTCAACAGGGCGACGGCGGCGATCGCCTGGTGCCAGCGCTTATCCGGGCTGAAACGGCCGATCTTGAAGAGGAAGGCGGACGCGTTCACCGCGGTGCGCACGGCGCGCACCTGCGCCTGGCTCACCCGGGCGATCATCGACCCGGGAATGCCGTTGGGGACGACGATCGGGTTGACGCCCCAGCGCCACATGATGTGCTTCATGTAACGGCTCACCGTCATCAGCGTGCAAACGAAGGCGAGCTGACCCCAGTTGATGCGGTGGAAGGAGAAGTGATTGTTCGCATTCCAGAGCAGCAGGCATCGCTCGCGCAGCCCGGCGAAATACAGCCCATCCGAGATGAGGCTCATCGCATGGGCCAGGTGCCACTCCTCACCGAGCACGACCACCGTGTTCCCGCGCGCAATCGCCGGCTTGATGTAATCCTTGACGAGCGTGTCCGGCAGGCTGCGATTGAGGTCTGCGACCTTGTCGTCCTCGCCGTCGTAGACGCCGACCGGGTGATAGCGGCTGATCCACTGACTCCAGCGATGCAGCCACAAGCGTCCGTCGAGCGCGCTCTCATCCGCCGGCAGCTTGGGGTCGCCGACAAAGAAGAGGTGCGTCTCAAAGCCACGCTCGGCCAGCGCCCGCGACAGCTCTTTGACTCGAACCCCGAGGCCGCCCGCCTGCGAGTATTCGTCGGGGCCCTCGAAGGAGAGGAGGATGAAGGTGGTCTGCTCCGGCTCCAGCATCAGGAAACCCTCACACGCAACAGCTCGAGCGCGTACGCATGAATCTCTTGGGACAGCGAGGCGAGGAGCGTCGTCCGCGCGTCCAGTCGGACGGAGACCGAATCGATCGACCCGCCATCGAAATCGGTGGCCATCCCGCCGGCCTCGCGGAGGATGAGGACCGGACCCGCCAGGTCGAAGGACCGCACGGGCGCTGGCGTCACCTGGAGAGAGACCCCACCCGATGCGGTGTGACAGAGATTGAGCGCCGCCGAGCCGAGCTGACGGACCTTCTCCGCCCGCGCGAAGATCGGTACGGCTCGCTCGCGCGCCTCCATTCCGGACGGCGCGTCGAGCTGGACCAGCGGGATGGACCGGCCGTCAAACGCGGGCGGCGCCGGCCGAAGCGGCTGATTCTGGTGAAACGCTCCGGCGCCGGCGATCGCGTGGTATTCGTCGCCGCTCACCAGGTTCTGGACATAACCGAGCCGCACATCCGTGATCCGGTCACCCTCAGTGACGGCCAGCACGACCGCATAGTATGGCAGCCCCATCTTGGCGTTGAAGCTCCCGTCGAGCGGGTCGGCCAGCACCAGGGACTCTCCGCCGAAGTCGCGCTCGCCGAGCTCCTCCGAGATGAGCCGGAAGCGCCGGCCGCTGCGATAGGCTTGCTCCAGGTGGCGGACCACGATCTCTTCGGCGAGCTGGTCGAGAACGATGGTCCGGTCGCCGCCCGCGCCAAGGCCGACCTCCTCGCGTCCTCCGGGCGTGCCGGCGAGCGGCGGGATCGTGGCGCGGATCTCCGCGGCGATGGCC
>DATNNA010000130.1:0-7363 GCA_035602075.1 Binatus sp. (SeqCode)
CCCGCTATGCGGCGCGTCGCGCCAATCGCCTGATCGCCGTTTCGCAGTCGACCGCCGACGACCTGACGCGCCTGTACGACGTGCCCGGCGGCCGGATCGCCGTCGTGCACTCCGGCGTCGACGCGCGGATGCGGCCGCAGGACCCGTCCAGAGTGGCCCAGGTGCTGGAGCGTCTGAAGATCGGCGGTGCGTACTTTCTCTACGTGGGCCGCAACCACCCACGAAAGAACCTGACGATGTTGCGCCGCGCCTTCGACGAGGCGCGCCGGCGCGGCCTCGACGCGGAACTGGTCCTGGCCGGACCGGGCCACGACGCCGCCTCGGCCGGCAGCGCGACGGTGCTGCCCTACGTCCCCGCCGATGACCTGCCCGCCCTCTACGCCGGCGCCATCGCGCTGACGCTTCCCTCGCGCTTCGAGGGCTTCGGCTTTCCCGCTCTCGAGGCGATGGCCTGCGGCACCGCCGTGATCGCATCCACCGCCGGCGCGCTCCCCGAGATCGTCGGGACCGCCGGCGTCCTGCTCAGCCCCGACGACGCGGGGGCCTGGAGCCAAGCGATGCTCGAGCTGGCGAGTGACGGCGCGTTGCAGCGGCGCCTGATCGAATCCGGACGCGCGCGCAGCGCCGAATTCAGCTGGGGAAGTGCGGCGGACAAGACCTGGCGTGTGCTCGAGACGGTGGCCGGCAAGACGTCGTGAGCACCGACGCCGCGGCGCTGGCCACGGTGCTATCGAGAGCCGGGTTCATTGCGCCGGAAGATGAGGCTGCCGAGCTCCTCGCGCGCGCGGCCGGTGATGCCGGGCTCCTCGACTCGCTCGTCGCGCGCCGTCTCACGGGCGAGCCACTCGCCTGGATCACGGGGAGGGTCTCGTTCTGCGGCCTCGAGATCCGCGTCGATCCGGGCGTCTACGTCCCACGCTGGCTGAGCGAGCCGCTCGCGCGCCGCGCCGTCGAGCGGCTGCCGGAAAACGGGGCGGCGATCGATCTTTGCACCGGGGCTGGAGCGATCGCGCGGACCTTGATGAGCCACCGCCCGGCCGCGCGCGTCGTCGCGTCCGACATCGACGATCGTGCGGTGACGTGCGCGGCAGCGAACGGCGTCGAGGTCTACCTCGGGGATCTGTTCGGCCCATTCCCCCGCACGCTCGAGGGGAGCGTCGACGTCGTGGTCGGCGTTGTGCCCTACGTGCCGACGCCCGCGTTGCCGTACCTGCAGCGCGACACCTTCGGGTTCGAGTCGCCGCTCGCCTACGACGGCGGTCGAGACGGCACCGAGATCCTCCGACGCGTGCTGAGCGAGGCTCCGCGGTTCCTGCGGCGCGACGGTGCGCTCCTGCTCGAGCTCGGCGGTGAGCAAGCCGGCCTGCTGGGGGACGACCTCGCGCGCCTCGGTTACGTCAACGTCAGTGTTCTCGTTGACGACGACGGCGACGTCCGCGGCATCGAGGCGACGCTACGGGGTAACGGCTGACTCGTAGACCTCGCGGTGCGCGGCGGCGCTCGCAGACCAGGTATAGAGCGCGGCACGCGCGCGGCCGGCGGCGACCTGGCGTTCACGGATCGCCTGGTCGGTCAGCAGGCGCAGCAAGTTATCGGCGAGGGCCTGCGCGTCCTCCGGCGCACTGAGCAGGGCGGCATCACCAGCGACTTCCGGGATCGCGCCCGCATTGGAGGCGACCACCGGTGTTCCCGCGGCGAACGCTTCGAGCAGAGGCAGCCCGAAGCCCTCGTCGAGCGAGGGAAAGAGGACGGCCTGCGCCATCTGGTAGAGGGCGGGCAGGTCCGGCATGCCGGCGTAGCCGACGAAGCGTACCCAGTCGGCCAGGTTGAGCTCGCGCACCGCATCGACCACCGCGTCGTACTTCCAGCCAAAGGCGCCGGCGACGATCAGCGGCAACCGCTGCGGGGGCGGGATCCGCGCCAGTGCCCGCAATGAGGTGACATAGTTCTTGCGCGGCTGAACCGTACCGAGCTGGAGCAGGTAGCGGTCCGGCAGCCCGTACCGCGCCTTGACGTCAGCCTTGACCGACGGTGACGCCGGCAGGGCGAACTCGGTCTCCACGCCGTGTGGGATCACGCGGCAACGCTGCGGCTCGATGCGGAAGAGGCGAATCGTGGCGCGCTTAGTCGCTTCCGACGGACAGATGATGATGCGGGCCCGTCGAGCCGACTGTGGCACCACGACCCTGGTCGCGAACCACTGACCGGATGGAAACCACTCCGGGTGATCGTAGATGGCAAGGTCATGGATCGTGACCACGCCGGGAAGGCCGAGACGCAGTAACGGTAAGGCGTTGGCCGGACCGTGAATGAGTTGGGCGCCGTCCCGGCGCATCCGCAGCGGCAGCTCGAACTGCGGCCCGAGCACGCGCAGCCCCGCAGTCCGGTAGGGCATCAGCTCGACGCCGTGCGTTTCGTCGAAGGCTGTCATCAGCGCCCCGATGTAGCGGCCGACCCCGGTGGCATCGTCGGCGAGAGCCCGCGCGTCGAGGGCCACTCGAAGCGATCGGCGGCTGGACGTTTCCAGCTCAGGCGTAGCTATCGATTCGGGCCCGCTTCGAGAGCGCGTCAACGACCTGCCGCGCCGGGAACCGTTCGAAGTCATCGGTCCAGAACGTTACGACCCGGTCGCCCCTCGGCGGGATGTCGGGCTTGCGAACGACGGCCAGCACCAGCGCTCCAGCCGCCGCCGCGACATGCAGCGCATCACCATCGTGGCCGATCACTCCCAGGCTGAGCTCGCTGAGCACGGCGACCTCGTCCACCGTGATCTGCGCCAGGTTGATGACCAGCGTCGGCTTGGCGATACCGGCCCGGGCCTCGCGGACGACCTGCTCGTCACCGGCACCGGCCAGGAGAACGATGCGTTCCGCGATCGATTGATTCGCGACAACCGCGAAGCGTTCGGCCGCCCAGCTGTCACCTGAGCGCCGCGTTGACCAGCCGCCGCCTCCGGGAATCAAGACCAGTGGGCGCCGGCCGCTGCCGATGAACGACGGCCAGCGCGCCATCGCCTGAGTGCGCACGGCTTCCGGCGGTCGCAGCGACGGCGCCTGGCCCGGGGTGAGCACCGGCCGGTTGGTCGCGACCGCCGCCAGCCGCCAGTTCGCTTCGACCGGGTGCAATCCCTTGACCGCCGGGACTCGCTCGGTGGCCGCCCAGCCGCTCCTGCCCGCCTCCATGAGGCGGCGTGGGACGCCGGCGAAATAGGCCAGCGCGACGTGATGGAACCTCGCCGGGAACGGGACGACAACCGTTTCCACTGACCCCGCGCGCAAGCGGCCAAAGACCCGCAACAGCTCACGGGGCGAATCATCGAAGACGAAGGCACGGCCGACCGTGGGCAGACCCAACAACGTCCCGACCGCGTCCGCCGAGGCGAAGACCGTCGCGCCGTCGCAGGCATGCAGCACCGGCTGCGCCATCAGCGCCTCTCGAACACCGCCACCCAGGACGATGGCGACGCGGGACGAGGGTCGCGGCTCGGTACTCATGTGATGTAGTGCTGACCCCGGCGGATCACCTGCATGTTGTCGAGCGCCATTCCGGTTCCAATCGCCACGCAGCTCTGTGGGTCGGATGCCACCCGCGTCGGGATAGCGGCGCGGAGCGCGAGGAACTCCGCCATCCCGCGCAGCTGCGCCCCGCCGCCCGTCAGGACCGCGCCGTTGCGAATGACCGCCGCCCGCCGCGCCTCGGGGATCTGCGCCAGCAGGCGCTGCAAGCCGGCGGCGATTGCCTCGAGCGGCTCCTGGATCGCCGCGTGCACCTCGCCACCCGACACCCGGAGGACGGTGCGGCTGCCCGCCTCGTCGACGGCGCTGACCTCGAGATTGGTTTCGACCAGCGGGGCGCTCGCCGAACCGAGCTCGACTTTCACGCGCTCGGCTTCCCCTGGCATCAGCCGCAACCCATGCCGCTTGACGATCGCGGCCTCGATCGCCCGGTCGAACGCGTCGCCCCCGATCCGGAGGGACTCCATGGCGAGTATTTCGCCCTGCGCGATCGCGGCCAGCTCGGTGGAGCCGGCGCCCAGGTTGACGATCGCCATCCCGTCGGTGGTGGCGACTGCCACGCGGGCACCGATGGCGGCGGCCATCGGCTTGTCGATCAGGTAGGCGGTCTTGGCCCCCGCCTGAATGGTGGCGGCCAGCACCGCGCGGCGCTCCACGCCGGTCACCATCGCGGCTACGGAGAGCATCACGTCCGGACGGAAGAGCCGCTGCCGGCCGACGATGCGGCCGATCAGATGTTGGAGCATGGCACCCGCCACGTCGTAGTCGACGCCATTTCCGTCGCGAACCAACCGGACGGCACGGGCTTTCCGGCCGCGACCGACCAGCTCGGAGGCGGCTCGCCCGACCGCCAGCACGCGAGCGCCCTTTTCGTCGGTCGCCATCACAGCGGGCTCATTCACGACCACACCCTCGCCCTTGACGTAGACGAGCACGGTCGAGGTGCCGAGATCGATGCCAATTTTTTTTGAGAGCACGGCCGCCTCAATCCCCGACGACCCGGGAGAGGTCGTGACGGACGTCACCCTCGCCCTCGACGCGGGCGATGTGCGCCCCCAGCCCCTCGAGCTTGCCTACGATTTCCTGGTAGCCCCGATCCAGGTGATAGATGTTGTCGAGCGAAGTGGTCCCCTTCGCACAGAGGGCGGCGACCACCAGCGCCGCACCGGACCGGATGTCGGGCACCGTGACGGGGCTGCCGTGCAGCACGTTGGGCCCCGACACGATCGCGCTGCGGCCCTCCACATAGATGTCGGCTCCGAGCTTGCGAAGTTCTGGCACGTGCTGAAAGCGGTTCTCGAAGACGGCCTCCGACACCACGCAGCGTCCGTGGGCCTGTGTCATCAAGCCGACGAACGGCGCCTGCAGGTCGGTCGGGAATCCAGGGTGCGGCCAGGTCGTCACGTCGACCGGCTGCAGGTGCCCGCTGCCCCGCACCCAGAGACTGTGGGTTCGGTCCTCCACCTCGACCCCGGCTGCCCGCAGCTTGAGCATCACGGCGCGAAGGTCCGCGGTCTCGACCTCTTCGAGCACGCCCTCCCCACCGGTGGCCGCGATCGCGAACGCATAGGTGCCCGCCTCGATGTTGTCCGGGATCACGCGATGCGTGGCGCCACTCAGATCGGGGACGCCCTCGATCTCCAGCACGTCGGTGCCGATCCCGTGGATCCGCGCCCCCATCTTGCCGAGGAACGTCGCGAGGTCGACGACGTGTGGCTCGCGGGCCGCGTTGTGGATGGTCGTGATGCCGTCCGCGGTGGCGGCGGCCATCATCAGGTTCTCGGTCCCGGTGACGGTCGGCATGTCGAGAAAGATGGTGGCGCCTTTCAGCCGATCGGCGCGCGCCACGTACTCGCCGCCCTCGAGCTCAATACTGGCGCCCATCAGGCGCAGCCCGAGGAGGTGTTGCTCGACGCGACGCATGCCGATATCGTCACCGCCCGGCTTCGCCACGCGGGCCTCACCGCGGCGTGCCAGCAGCGGACCCATCAAGAGGAAGGAGGCGCGCATCCGGCTTGCCATCGCCGCCAATACCTCGCTGCGGGCGAGCCGCTCGGCGTTGACCTGAAGCTGCTGCGGATCCATCCAGCGAATGTGCACGCCCATGCCCTCCAGCAGGCGAATCATGGTCGAGACGTCCTCGATCCGCGGCACGTTCTTGAGGCGGACTTCCTCCTCGGTGAGGAGGCAGGCGGCGAGGATGGGAAGGACCGCGTTCTTGGAGCCACTGATCGGGACCCGCCCGACCAATCGAGTTCCCCCCTCGATCAGGAGTTGGGCCACTGACCCCCTAGGGTATCAGTCCGCCTCGGATTCAGCAGATGTGCGCGCAGAGTGCTAGAACGCCCCCGGGAACCTGCGTCGCATATCGGAAACCTGGTCGTCCCACGAACCCTCCGGCGTTATCCCGAGGTGCCGCCAGATTCGTTCCAGGTCCGAGCGATTCCAGCGCTCGGCGCGAAGCGAAATGACGCACTTGCCGGCGGGTGAAAAGGCGAAAACGGTTGGATGGGCTACCCCTTCGTCGGTCAGCGAGCAGCGCACGACTCGGGCGAGTTCACCCCTCGGGACGGTAGCGGTCGACCGGAACCAGTGCGTGACGACGACCCCGTCGGCGGTGACGATGATCCGGGTTCCCAGCATGTAGGCCGTGATGTAGATCACATAGGACGAAAACCACACGCCGACAAAGGCCAGCCCGGCGATCAGTCCGAGCGAGCTCGGGTGCCGGCCATAGATCCGGATGACGGCAAACACGGCTCCGAGAAGAAACAGCCAGGCGATATGGCGTTCCCACCGCGCGAGAAACGTCCAGGACGGACGGATCACCAACTCGCCCCCGCTATCGGATACCGGAGGTTGATAGACGGCAGCCATTGCCTCGAGTGCAACGGCGCGGGGCGAGGTGACTTGCCTGGCCTAAGTTCGGCGGCGGCGGCGGAGTTCGGCGAGGCGCAGTCTTGCCTCTGCGCGCGCCAGGGCGACCGAGGCGGCGGCTAGGTCCGTATCGGAGAGCTTCTGCTGCAACAGGTCTGCCGCCCGGCGGCGGGCTTCCTCGGCACGCGATTCGTCGATGTCCTCCGCCCGTTCCGCGGCATCCGCGAGCACCGTCACCTCGTCGGGGCGCACCTCGAGGAATCCGCCGGAGACAAAGAAGAACTGCTCCTCGTTGTCGTTACGCACCTTGACCACGCCCGGCTTGAGAGGCGTTAACAGCGGAATATGCCGCGGCAGGATGCCCAGCTCCCCCTCCACCCCGGGCGCCACCACGAAGTCGACATCGCCCTTGAAGCGACGTCCTTCGACGGTCACGATGTCGAGGTGCAGCTTCTTGTTGTCGGCCAAGGTGTCCTTACCGCTTCGCGGGTGCGTCCGCTTTGGCTTTCTCCGGCTCCGCCTTCTTCTCTTCGGGGGGCGCCTCGCCTTTGGCGGCCGCTACCGCCTCGTCGATGGTGCCCACCATGTAGAACGCCTGCTCCGGCAGGTCGTCATGCTTCCCCTCGAGGATCTCGCTGAAGCCGCGGATCGTCTCCTTCAGCGGGACGTACTTCCCGGGACGGTTGGTGAAGATCTCGGCCACGAAGAAGGGCTGCGACAGGAAGCGCTCGATCTTGCGAGCCCGGGCGACGAGCACTTTGTCGTCCTCGGACAGCTCATCGGGGCCGAGGATAGCGATGATGTCCTGCAGCTCCTTGTTGCGCTGCAGTACCTGCTGCACGCCGCGCGCCACGCGGTAGTGCTCCTCGCCGACGATGTCGGGCGTCAGGAACCGAGAGAAGGAGTCGAGCGGGTCCACCGCCGGGTAGATGCCACGCTCGACGATCGCGCGCGAGAGGCTCACCGTCGCG
>DATNNA010000131.1:0-2220 GCA_035602075.1 Binatus sp. (SeqCode)
GCCGCCACGGTTCATGGAGCCAAAGACGACCTTGTTCTCCAGGGCGCCGAGCAGCGCCAGGTCGTCGATGATGTCGGCCGTGCCCAGGATGCCATCGACCCCGGGCCGTTCGAGTGCCAGCAGCAGCCGCCGCAGCAACTCGCCGCGGTCGGCCATCGCCATCGGGTCCGACCCGACTTTCAGGACGCCGCGGGCGGGATGATCGGCGGCCACCAGGAAGAGGGAGCCCCGCTGGAGCAAGGGCCGGCGCTTCCGCTTGGCGAGCGCTTTCTGCACCGCGCCGGGATCGGTCGCTCGAATCTCGGTGAGGCGGGCCAGCAGCTCGTTGGCGGCGACAGTCACGTCCTCGAGTCTGCCACGACGGACATCTCGAAGGAATAGCGTTCGGCCGGGTAGACGTGCGAGCCGTATTCGACCGGCTGGCCGGCGTCGTCGTAGCTGATCCGCCGCATGGTCAGCAGCGGCGCCCCGGCGGGCACCTTGAGCAGGCGCGCCTCCCGGCGCTGCGCGCTGCGCGCGCCGATCGTCTGCGACGCCAACCGCAGGTGGATCCCGTTCTGCCGCAACAACTGGTAGAGGCCGGAGGACTTCAAGCCCTCCTCGGTCACCACCTCCTCGAGCGCCAGCGGCACGAAGTTTCGCATGAGGGCAATCGGCTGGTCGCTGGCCAGTCGCAACCGTTCGAAATGCAGTACGCGCGCTCCTTTCGAGAGTTGCAGGCTGGCGGCGACATCCGCGGGCGCCGGCACGATTTCGTGGGCAAGGAGCCGAGTCGACGGAGCCTGCCCGGCCTCCTTGAGGTCATCGTAGAGGCTGCTGAGGCGCACCGGCCGCCGCACCCGCACGGGAACCACCAGCGTGCCGATGCCATGCCGGCGGATCACCAAACCTCTGTTCGCGAGCAGGGCGATCGCGCGACGCACAGTGGGCCGGCTCACGCGGAGTTGCCGGGCGAGCTCGAGTTCGTTCTCGAGGTGCGAGCCGGACGAGAGGCGCCCCGAACGGATGGCCGTTTCCATGTTCTGGGCGAGCTGGTAATACAGTGGGACCGGGCTTTCCCGGTCGAGCACGGCTTCCGTACGTCCTCTCCGGGCCCCCATTTCCCTCACTTACTGCGGCCGCGTGCCGCAGAAACCAGTTGTCATGACAACCTGACCTCAATATTATAGAAGGGTTCTGTGCAAGAGAGGGTCGCGACGACCTCATAGGAGGAATGGGAATGCAGCGAATTAGCCGGCGGGAATTCGTCAAACGGACCGCGGTCACGACGGCCGCGTTCACCTCACTCCCGGCGTTCCTGGCCGCCTGCGGAGAGAGCACCGGGGCCAAGACCACCAAGCTGGTCGTCGCCGCCGTCCAGGGCAACGAGGACGGTCCGCTGAAGAAGGTGGTGGGGAATTACAAGAGCCAGACCGGCATCGAGGTGCAGGTCGTCGAATTCCCGTACGCTGACCTCTTCACGAAACTGGTCACCACCTTCACGGCGAACGACTCGTCGTATGACCTGTGCATGATGGACGACCCCTGGATGCCGAAGTTTGGAACCATGAACGCGCTCCAGCCACTCGACTCGAACTTCGGATTCACCCGCGATTCGGACATTCCGACGGTGGTCTACGACGTGGGGACCTGGCCGCCGCCGCATGGTCCGGTGCCGCCCACCGAACAGAGCAAGGCACAACACCTATACGGCATCACGATCGTCGGCAACGTCGAGATGTTCATGTACCGAAGTGACAAATCCAGCGCGCCGACCAGCTGGACTGACGTGCTCAACAACGCGAAGACGTACAATGCCGCGAATTTCTACGGCTACGTCATCCGCGGCAAGGCGACCAACCCGGTGAGCAGCGACTCGCTACCCATCCTCTGGTCGTTCGGCGGCAACATCTTCGACGACAATTGGAAGGTCCAGCTCGACTCGAGCGATTCCATTACGGCGGTGGACTTCCTCACCAGGCAGCTCAAAAAGTACGCGGAGCCGGGTGCCGAAAGTTTTGACGCCGCCGAGCGCTCGCAGGCGATGGCCACGGGAAAGGCGTACCAGTCTACCGTCTGGCCCGGTGAGATCACGGGCATCGTCGAGGATCCGACCGTCAGCCAGGTCAAGGGCAAGGTCGCGTATATCCCGATTCCGCAGGGGCCCACCGGCCAGAAGGGTCTGGGGATGATGGGCAACTGGCTGCTCGGGATTCCCAAGGGCTCGAAGCAAGGGCAGGC
>DATNNA010000132.1:0-19004 GCA_035602075.1 Binatus sp. (SeqCode)
GACGCGATATCGCCGCCGCCACCGCTGCCCGGAAGGCGGACGAGGGACCCGCTGCCGCTGGTCCGGGTGGTGTTGAGGTTGCCCAGTGGATCGACTTCCGCCCCACCGATGAAGCCCACATCGACGCGGCCCTGCTGCAGCAGGCTCATGACGTCCACCAGCCCCAGGCAGGCGACCGCACCCACGATGTTCGGCGGATCGCCCATCGTGTAGATGAATGCCTCGGCGGGCCGGTCGCGAATGACGCCGTTCTCGAAGAGCCCCACCGCGTTCGGGGCGTGCGTCGCCTTGGCGAGCCCAAAGCCGAGCAAAGGCAGGCGCATACCGACGAAGACAACCTCGTCGTCACGGATCTCGCGAGCGGCCGCGACCACCATCAGCTCTCGCCGGGTATAGCGCGAGGTCATGGCGCGAAGTTCGCCTCAGCCGCGAGCCGTCGATCCGTGACGCGCAAGCGCTCGAGTACCGCGTCACCCATGTGGCGCAGGTACGCTTGGCGGTCGGGGAGGTCGAGGACCCACTCGCGCAGCCACGACTGGAAGCCTTCGGGCGTCCGCGAGATCCGGTGGTAGGCGAGAAACGGCTCGAAGTCGCGCCGCCAGTAGCCCTGCACCGATGACGGCAGGGCGCCACCCGGCTCCTCGACCAGCGCGCTCACGAGGAAGCCGGGGATCACGGTCCGGTTGGGATCGCTGCGGATCACCGCCTCCGGCACGATCTCCTCACAAATCACGATCGTGCGGCGGGCGGCGTAGGCCGCTTCGACGGTGAGGCCGAGGTTGCCCCACAGGTGCGCATTGCCCTGCGGGTCCGCCCGCTGGACGTGGATGATGGCGACGTCCGGCCGAAGCGCGCCGACCGCGAGCAGGTTGGGGCCGCCGAAGGGATCGTCGATCGGCCGGATGCGGGGATGACCGCGAACGATATCGCCGCCGATCCCGGTGAAGGTCGGCAGGTAGGGGAGACCCATCGCCGCCGCTTTCAGTGCCAATCCGACGGTGAAGTTGGAGTGGTCCTCCATCACGATGCGCCGTGGCTGGCCCTGCTCGTACGCGCGGCGGAAGCCGTACCCGGACCCACCGGCGACGTTACCCACCCAGGCCGCGATCACCTTCGCGACCGCGCCGGCGGCGATCAATTGGTCGAACGCCATGTCGGAGATGGGACCGATGAGCGTCAGGTCACGGCGTTGCTGGCGGATGATCTCGTGCACCGCGGCGAACGGGATGCCGGACTCCAGGGCCAGCCCGAGCGCGATCGCGTCGCCGTCGTGCACCTGCTCGGCGATCGCCTCGCGCAGCGACGTCAATTTCTCTCCTCCCTTGCGGGGGAGGGTCGGGGTTAGGGGTTTCTCAGTCAATGGTGGCTCCAGACCGGCGCCCGCTTTTCGAGGAAGGCGCGGATGCCTTCTTCGGCATCGTGCGATGCTGCGATGGTCGTCCGATAGATCGCGATCGCCGCATCCAGGCGCTGCAGGATCGCTGCGGATCGCTGCCTGCGGGTTGCCGCTGTCAGCGCACGCAGTGCCACGCCGCTGTAGCCGGCCAGCTCCCTGGCCAGCCGGTCGGCGGTGTCCGCCAGCCGATTCCGCGGCTGGACCTGGCTCACCAGACCGGCGTCGTACGCCGCGCCGGCGTCGATGGATTCGCCGAGCAGCAGGCGCATCGCGCGCGGCCCCATCATCGACTCCGGCAAGCAGGCGGCCGCCACGGGCGGAAAGGCCGCCAGGGTGATCTCGGGAAATCCGAAAACCGTGTCGTCGGCCGCGAGCACCAGGTCGCACAGCAGCGCGATCTCCGCCCCGCCGCCGAGCGTCGATCCGTGGATGGCAGCAAGGGTGACCGGCTCGAGGTTCAGCAGCAGGCGCGCATTCTCCCGCACCTCCGCCAGCATCGCGTCCAGCCGGTCGGCGACGTGATCGGCGATATCGACCCCGGCGGAAAACGCCCGCGGGAGGGCGCTGCCGAGAAGGACGACGCGCACCGAGGTCCGATCGCACTGCCGCAGCGCGTCATTGAGCTGTCGCAGCATGTCGATGTCCAGCACATTCAGCGGTGGGCGATCCAGGCTGATGCGGGCGATCCCATCCTGGACAACCACCGTGACTGGAACCGACGGCGATTCGGGTGCCGGCACCGTCGGTAATGCTACATGCGGGGAATTCGTAATCCGCGAAAAACTTAGTACGCTGGAGCCATGCAGACGTGTCCGCGCTGCCGGCGCTCGGTGCCCGCCGAGGCGGCGTTCTGTCCCTACTGCGGTGCCCAGCTCCAGGTTCAGCCGGTCGAGGGCGAGATCATCGATGGAACGGCGCGATTCAAAAAGAACCGGCCGGCCGACCCAGGCCGGGCGGCGCGGCTGTCGCTCATCCCAGGCCTTGGTCACTGGTACGCGGGCGCACCGTTGAAGGGGCTGGCCTTCTTCGCTGCCATCGTCGGTCCGATTGTGATCGGTACGGAGCTGGACCTCACGGTGGTGGGGGCCATGCTGGGAATTCCGCTGGACCTCGGAGGCCTTGGGCTCTGGGCCTTCTGCGCCTACGATGCGTATCGCACCGCAAAAAACCGTATGCGACCAGCCGCCGGATCCGAAGACGCCGGGCAACGAGCTCGGCGAAGCTGACGCAACGCCACCCGCAAGCTTGCCCTCCTAATGTCGCTGATGTGACGAGGGAGAGAAGGGTCCTCCTGATCGACGACGATCAGGACCTCGCTGCGCTTTATCTGTTTCAGCTTCGCCGCGATGGCATCCCTCTCGAGCACACCCGCACCGGACAGGAAGCCGATACCTTCGTACGCACTCGCGTCCCGGCACTGATCCTGGTCGATCTCAACTTGCCGGACCTCGACGGACGTGAGCTGATCGAGCGCTGGGCCGATGACTCGGTCTCGGGTGCGATCCCGATCTGGATCGTCAGCAATAGCACGCCCGAAGATAACCTCTGGTGGCACACGGCTCCCAATGTTCAGCGCTACTTTCTGAAGTCGAAGGTCGTCCTCCCGCGGCTGAGCCTGGAGATCCGGGCGACGCTGGGCCTGCCCTACGGCGATCGAATCAGCCAGCGCCTCGCCGGCTGAACGCCATCACCTACCGATAATGAGGTAGATGGAAGGGCTGGCCCCGGCCGTACCACCACCGGCGGCGGACCGGCTGCGCTGGCTCGACCTCCTCCCGGTGATCGCCTTCACCGTGCTCGGCATCATCCTCGTGTTCGCGGTGCTGCTCGGCCTTGCGCGCAGCGATCGTGCGTTCTACCGCGCCAACCTGGAGACGATCTCGCTGAGCGCGACGCTCGCCGTCTACCTCGCCGTCGGCGCGGGGATCGTGGCTGCGCTCCGGCGACTTCGAGCACCCCTGGCGTTTCTTGGATTGCGCTGGCCGACGCCGCGTGACCTGGGCCTGACGCTTCTCCTGCTGATCCCGTGGTACGTGGGCATCATCATCGTTTCTGCCGCGTCAGCCGTGGTCTTCAATGGTGGCCGAATCGTTCCGAGCAACAGCCGCCTCATCTTCGTGCAGCGACCCGGTGGGATCGGCGTGCTGCTGCTGGCGCTGCTGGCGACCGCCGTCGCCGCCCCGATCTGCGAGGAACTGTTCTTTCGCGGCATGCTCTTTCGGCTGCTGCGGACTCGAGTCGCGTTGTGGGCGGCGGTGCTCCTCAGCGCGATGGCCTTCGGCCTCGCCCATGCCAGCCCGGCGGTCAGCCCAGCGCTCTTGCCGACCTTTGTGTACATGGGGATCGTGCTGGCCGTGGTCTACACCTGGACCGGCTGGTTGACCAACAACATTCTTCTGCACGCCCTCAGCAACGCGATCGCGACGGTGGCCGTCTACTACCAGTCCAGCGCTTAACGATATTTCCCTCCCCCGCTTGCGGAGGGCAGGGTGGGGGCTAGTTGAACTCGCTCGGGATCAGCGAAACCTTCTGACGCGGGACCCGGTCGACGACTACCTCGCAGTGGGCGTTGCGAATGACGTGCTCGGCGACCCGCCCCAGCGGGCTTTCGTTCGGCCGGATCTGGTGGCTGATCCCCATCACGATCAGGTCCGCGTTTTCTTCCCGGGCGATCTCGACGATTCGGTGGCCGGCCTGGCGGGCGACGTTGACCTTGGTGCGCGGCGTGATGGCGTGCTGCGTGGCGATGAAGGCAGCGGCGTCGAGGGCACGCTGAATGCGCGGGTCCTTCTCGGGCATGACGAGCGGCGCCTGGAGCGGGATCTCGTGCACGTAGACGATCACCATCTCGGCCTTGTGTCCCTGGTTCAGCCGGGCGGCCAGTTCTACGGCGCGAACCGAGGCGCCCAGGTCGAGGATGGGGACCAGGACTTTGCGGATCGCCTCCACCGAGCGCACGCTGCTGGTTGCGCCTCGCGGGGCCGGCGGCGGCACCCGCAGCATCCAGCCGAGCGTCCCGGCCAGCCCGACCGTGAACGCGACCGCCAGAGTGATCCCGAGCGGGCTGAGGACGAGGTTCAAGGGCGCAGCCGGTCGGCCGCTTGCAGGCGCCAGGCGCCGAAGGCCAGCAGGCCGACGCCGGCGATGCCATAAGGCAGCGAGTGCACCTCGATCACGTCACGCGCCAGGACGAGCACGCCGATCACGAGGGACGCGAAGCCGATGATCCGAGTGAACCGATACGGGGTCATACCGGCGGCTTCGCAGCGGCGTCCCGCTCGGCGAGCACCGCTTCGTACTCCTCCAGGGATTCGAATTCTTCGGCTTCACGAAGCACGCGCTTCTGGGCCGCTTCCCAGTTGCGCGGAACGTTTCCGAATGCCGGCAACCCCTGGTGCCTGCGGTAGGCGAAGTAGAGCGATGCGGCGATCAGGACCCAGAGCGGGCCGGCGATCCGGCCCAGCGGATGGGTGAGGACTACCTCGAACAGGGTGATGGCCACGCCGATCAAGCCGAGAACGCCGAGCACCGGAAATGAGATCGGGCGGCCTCGATAGTTGATGGTCACGTTGAGCGGCATCCGGTAGGGCCGCGGGGTGTACGGGTCCTTGAAACGCAGCGTGATCAGGGAGACGAAGACGATCAGGTAGCCGGTGGTCGCCCCAAAGGCGTAGAGGTCGGTGAGCAGCTCGATGGCCGCGTTGTCGGTCGCGCCGGAGCCTCCCGGCGTGAAGAACGCGACCAGCGTCTGCACCATCGCCACACCGCTGAAGACGATGATGGTTCGCGTGGGCGTCGCGTGGCGCTTGCTGACCCGGTTGAACCAGTGGGGCACCAGCTTGAAGAGGCTCATCGAATAGGTGAGGCGCGAGGCGCTCACGACGCCGGAGTTGGCGGAGATGAACACGATGATCCCGCCGATGAGCGCCGTCAGGGGCGCCGCGACGAAGCCGATCACCGGAATGTGGCTGGCGATCAGCGCGACGGGATCTCCGCTGTGTCCGTAAAAGCCATTCTTCGGGCCCTGGCCGAGCGGCAGCATCCCGGCCGCAAGGATGGAGAAGGCCAGGGCGAACAAGAGCACCGAGAGGATCAGCCCGATCGATGTTCTCGGGATGATGGTCGCCGGCCGCCGGGTCTCCTGGGCCACCTGCGAGATGGATTCGAGCCCGACGAAGGAGATGATGGCGAGCGATGAGCCCAGGGCGAAATCGCCAAGGGTCGCCGGGTAGTGCGTGAAGTTCTGAACCACGAGGTTCGGGTCCCAAACGAGGCTGAAGCCGGCGATGACGATGATCGCCTGGCCGACGATCGCGATCACGCCGAGGAAGTTGTTGAACGTGGAGGAAACCTTGATGCCGCGGACGTTCATCCAGACCAGCAGCAGGATGCCTGCCAGCGTCTCCAACAGCCAGAACCAGTAGACGTGGCTCGGACCGACCTGGATCGCGAGCGTCTTGGCGAACGGCAAAAAGTAGTTGAAGTACCCGAACGAGATCACGGTGAAGAGCGCGATATCGATCGTGTAGTCGAGCAAGAGTGCCGAACCGGCGACGAAACCCCAGAGGTCGCCTAACCCTCGGAGGGCGAAGTACTGGCCGCCACCGGCCACCGGGTAGGCGGAGGCCAGCTCCGCATAACAGAGGCCGACCATCGCATAAACCAGGCCGGCGGCGAGGAAGGCGAGCGGCGTAAAGCCGAGCGCCGCCAAGGCCACGATGCCGAGCGCGACATAGATGTCGGCGCCCACGTCCGCGTAGCCCCACATATAGGAGCCCCAGACGCTGACGTCGCGCCGAAGTTCACTGCTCCCGATGGCGCCCGCGGGCGTCTGTTCCGGCGCGCTCAACCCTTCTCGAAGAAGCGCGTGACCTTGTCCGCGCCCACCGTGGTGGGGCAGATGGTCTCGATGCCGAGCTCGGCGTAGAGGTCGGCGCGGGCCGGGTCGTAGATCCGGCAGATCACCTTCTTGACCCCGAACTCGTGCTGGGCCAGCTGGGCGGCCATGATGTTGGTGGTGTCGGCGTTGGTCACCGCCACGAAGGCCTCGGCGCGCTCGGTCCCGGCGCGCCGGAGGACGTCCTCGTCGACCGCCGACCCGAAGACCATCTCGCCGGCAAAATCCTCGCCCAGCCGGTTGAAGGCTGCCTCGTTGGAATCCACCACGGCGACATCGTCACCCTCTTCGCTCAGCTGCCGGGCCAGGCTGGAGCCGACCCGCCCGCAGCCCACGATCACCGTGCGCATGTAAGCCTGAAGAATATTCTAGGGATCGTATCGTTTAGTGCCCAATAGGCAAGGGTATATACGGCCCAGCTTGGGCCAGCGCTACGCGCCGGGGCCCGCACATACTCAAGGAGTCGAAAGATGGCAAAGACTGTAGGCATCGATCTTGGGACCACGAACTCGGTAATCGCCGTCATGGAAGCCGGCGAGCCGGTCGTCATTCCGAACGCCGAAGGCGGGCGGACGACGCCGTCGGTCGTCGCCTTCACCAAGTCGGGGGAGCGTCTCGTGGGCCAGCTGGCCCGACGGCAGGCGGCCGTCAATCCCGAGAACACCGTCTACTCGATCAAGCGCTTCATGGGCCGCAAATACGATGAGGTCGAGACCGAACGCAAGATGGTGCCCTACAAGGTCATCGCCGGGAAGGACGGCCGCGTGGAGGTCGAGATCCAGGGGCAGCGCTACACCCCGGAACAGATCTCGGCCATGATCCTGCAGAAACTGAAGACGGACGCGGAAGCCTACCTCGGCGAGAAGGTCACGGACGCGGTCATCACCGTGCCGGCGTACTTCAACGACTCGCAGCGGCAGGCCACCAAGAACGCCGGCGAGATCGCCGGCCTCAATGTCGTCCGCATCATCAACGAGCCGACCGCGGCCGCGCTCGCCTACGGCCTCGACAAGAAGGAAAACGAAAAGATCCTCGTGTTCGACCTCGGTGGCGGAACCTATGACGTGTCCGTCCTGGAGATCGGCGAGGGTGTCTTCGAGGTCAAGGCGACCAACGGCGATACCCACCTCGGTGGGGACGACTACGACCGCCGGCTCGTCGACTACATCGCCGACGAGTTCAAGAAGCAACAGGGCATCGACCTGCGTCAGGACCGGCAGGCCCTGCAGCGTCTGACCGAGGCCGCGGAGAAAGCCAAGATCGAGCTCTCCAGCCGGATGGAAACCGAGGTCAACCTGCCGTTCATCACCGCCGACCAGAACGGCCCCAAGCACCTCGAGATCAAGATCACGAGGGCGAAGTTCGAGCAGCTGACGGCGGACCTCACGGAAAAGACGATCGCGCCGTTCAACGCGGCGCTCAAGGATGCCGGGCTGACCCCGGCCGACCTGAACGAGGTGATCCTCGTGGGCGGCGCGACCCGGATGCCGGCCATCCAGGAACTGGTCAAGAAGCTGACCAACGGCAAGGAGCCACACCGTGGCATCAACCCGGACGAGGTCGTCGCCGTGGGCGCCGCCATCCAGGCGGGCGTGCTCAAGGGCGAGGTCAAGGACGTGCTCCTGCTCGACGTCACGCCGCTGTCGCTTGGCCTGGAGACCCTCGGTGGGGTCAATACCAAGTTGATCGAGCGCAACACCACGATCCCGACCTCGAAGAGCCAGGTGTTCTCGACCGCGTCGGACAACCAGCCGTCGGTCGAGATCCACGTCCTGCAAGGTGAGCGCGAAATGGCGTCGGCCAACAAGACGCTGGGCAAGTTCCACCTCGACGGCATTGCGCCGGCACCCCGTGGGGTCCCGCAGGTCGAGGTGACCTTCGACATCGACGCCAACGGCATCCTCAACGTGCGGGCCAAGGACCTTGGGACTGGAAAGGAACAGAAGGTGACGATCACCGCCTCCACCACGTTGAACAAGGACGAGGTCTCGAAGATGGTGCGCGACGCCGAGGCGCATGCCGAGGAAGATCGCAAGCATCGTGAGGAAGTCGAGGCGCGCAATCAGGCGGACAGCCTCGTCTACCAGGCCGAGAAACAGCTGCAGGAGAATGCCGCCAAGATCGACGCCTCGGTCCGCTCAGAGGTCGAGAGCAAGATCGAGCCGGTCAAGCAAGCGATCAAAGACAACGACGTCGAGCGCATGCGGTCCACCAGCCAGGAGCTGGCGACCGCCATGCAGAAGATCGGCGAAGCCGTCTACCAGCAGGCGCAGGGCGCCGGCGCGGGGGCCCAGTCGGCCACCGGCACCGACGGCCCCAAGTCGGGCAAGCCGGGCGATGGCGACGTCGTCGACGCCGACTTCAAAGAGGTCTAACAAGGCTCATCCTTTCCCTCCCCCGCTGGGGGAGGGCCGGGCCTGCCGGCCCACGCGGGCCGCGCTTTAGTGCGATGCGAGCGTTAGAGGCGTTTTGGTGGGGGCGCCATTTGTCTCAGAGGTCGTTTAAGGAATATTCTGAGTCGGGTACACCCACACTATGCCCTTTCGCCCTGACCGGTTAACGGAGAAGACCCAGGAGGCTATCCAGCAAGCGCAGACGCTCGCCCAGGAGGCCCAGCACCAGGAGATCACGCCGGAACACCTGCTCCTCGCCCTGCTGCAGCAGCAGGACGGGACGGTTCCGCCCATCCTGCAGCAGGTTGGCGTCGATCCGGCTCGTGTCGCGTCCGACGTCAAGGCCCAGCTCGATCGCTTGCCCAAGGTCTATGGGGCGGAAACCTATCTTGGTTCTCGCCTTCGCCGGCTGCTCGATGCGGCCTCCACCGAGATGGAGCGGCTCAAGGACGAGTACCTCTCCACCGAACACCTGCTGCTCGCCATCGTCGAAGAGTCGAACAGCGAAGGGGCAAAGGTTCTCCAGCGGCACGGCGTCACCCGCGAGAAGTTGCTCCAGGCGCTCACCCAGGTTCGCGGCTCGACCAGGGTGACCGATGCCACGCCGGAGTCCAAGTTCCAGGCGCTGGAGAAGTACACGCGCGATCTCACCGCCCTGGCACGCGAGGGCAAGCTCGACCCGGTCATCGGTCGCGAACAGGAGATCCGTCGCGTCATCCAGGTGCTCTCGCGCCGGACCAAGAACAATCCGGTCCTGATCGGCGAGGCCGGTGTTGGGAAGACGGCGATCGCCGAAGGCCTCGCCCAGCGAATCGCGCAGGGCGACGTGCCGGAATCACTCAAAGACAAACGCGTGCATTCGCTCGATCTCGGTTCATTGATTGCCGGCACCAAGTACCGCGGCGAGTTCGAAGACCGGCTGAAGGCCCTGCTCAAAGAAATCGAGTCGTCGAACGGTCAGGTCATCCTCTTCATCGACGAGCTCCACACGCTGGTCGGCGCGGGGGCGGCCGAAGGCGCCATGGACGCTTCCAACCTGCTGAAGCCGGCGCTCGCTCGCGGCCAGCTGCGTTGCGTCGGCGCGACGACGCTCGACGAGTACCGCAAGCACATTGAGAAGGATGCGGCGCTGGAACGGCGCTTCCAGCCCATCTTCGTCGCCGAGCCGTCAGTCGAGGACACCATCTCGATCCTGCGCGGCCTGAAGGAAAAGTACGAGGTGCATCACGGGGTACGGATCACGGACTCCGCCATCGTTTCGGCCGCGGTGCTGTCGCATCGCTATATCACCGATCGCTTCCTGCCTGATAAAGCAATCGACCTCATCGATGAGGCCGCTTCCAGCCTGCGCATGGAGATCGACAGTCTGCCCCAGGAACTGGACGAGATCGAGCGCCAGATTCGGCAGCTCGAGATCGAGCGGCAGGCCCTCAAGAAAGAACAGGACCGCGCCTCCAAGGATCGCCTCAACGCGATCGAGAGGGAGCTGGCCAACCTGCAGGAAAAGAGCAAGGTCATGCGGTCGCAGTGGCAGCAAGAGAAAGCGCTCATCCAACAGATCCGCGAGCTCAAGGCGCGCCAGGAGCAGCTGCGCATCGAAGCCGAGCGCGCCGAGCGGATGGCGGATTTCGAAGCCGCCGCCCGCCTGAAGTACGGCGAGACGCCCAAGGTCCAGAAGGAGCTGGAGGCCAAAAACACCGAGCTAATCGCGCTCCAGAAAGAGCATCGGCTGCTGAAGGAAGAGGTCGACGAGGAGGACATCGCCAAGATCGTGTCGCGCTGGACCGGGATCCCGGTGCAGAAGATGCTCGAGGGCGAGATCCAAAAGCTGGTCCAGATGGAGGACCGCCTGCACGCCCGCGTCGTCGGTCAGGAAGAGGCCGTCAGGGCGGTCGCCAACGCTGTCCGTCGCGGCCGCGCCGGACTCAGCGACCCCAACCGGCCGATCGGGTCGTTCATCTTCCTCGGCCCCACCGGCGTGGGGAAGACCGAGCTGGCTCGCGCTCTGGCGGAGTTCCTCTTCGACAACGAGCAGGCGATGATCCGCATCGACATGTCGGAATACATGGAGAAGCACACCGTGGCGCGGCTGGTCGGCGCCCCGCCTGGCTATGTCGGTTACGAGGAAGGCGGGCAGCTCACCGAGGCGGTGCGTCGCCGGCCTTACGCCGTCATCCTCTTCGACGAGATCGAGAAGGCACACCCGGATGTGTTCAACATCCTGCTCCAACTCCTCGAGGATGGGCGCCTCACTGACGGCCAGGGCCGCACGGTCGACTTCCGCAACACCGTGGTCATCATGACGTCCAACCTCGGCAGCCACATCCTGCAGGATCCGAACCTGACGGAGGAGGACAAAGAGAAAGCGGTCCTCGAGGCGGTGCGGCACAATTTCCGTCCCGAGTTCCTCAACCGCGTGGACGAGATCATCATCTTCAAGCCGCTGTCCCGGGAGCAGATCAAGCACATCGTCAACATCCAGCTGGAGCGGCTGCGCAAGCGACTCGCCGAGCGGCGGATCACGCTGCAGCTGACCCCGGCCGCCCTCGAACTGATCGCGAACGAAGGCTACGACCCGGTCTATGGTGCCCGCCCGCTCAAGCGCGTCATCCAGCGCCGCATTCAGGACCCGCTCGCCATGGCGGTCCTCGACGGCAAGTTCCGCGAGGGCGACACCGTGCTAGTCGATGCCGAGAAGGGCGAGCTCGTTCTGCGGAAGGCCGGCGCCAAGGAACCGGCCGGCGCGGCCACCAGCTAAGACCGCCCCAGCGGCCGGAGCCGTACAATAGCCGAGCGCTGCGAGCCGCCTTAGCTCAGCGGTAGAGCAATGGTTTCGTAAACCATCGGTCCGGGGTTCGAATCCCCGAGGCGGCTTCCTATTCCGCTTAGGGGTTTTAAGCCCTTCTCTTACCCGCCGTACACGCAGGCGCCGGCGCGCGGCTGCTCGACCGCGTAGATGTGATTGGCCCAGCCGTCCCACTCCCAGATCACGGAGACCGGGTAATTGACGTTGTCGCAGCCCAGTCCACCCGCCGCCGGGAGGGGCTGCGCGATGACGGCGACTTTGAGGCCGGTCTTGCTGTACTCGAAGTAGTAAGGGCAGGATGAGTTCGCAAAGAAAAGGTCGGAGCCGCCAGTCGCAATTCCGCTGACATAGCTGTAGCCGGCACATTCCCGTGCCATCTCGTTTGGTGCGACGTCGACATCGACGTAAGGCGTCGCTGCGACGAGGACACCGTTGCCCTGAACATCGCCCGTGCTTTGGAAGTGATAGACGCGGGCCGTGGTGTCCGGGCTGTACCAGATGGTGTCGTCGCTCCGGTCGTAGGCGATCTTCACCTCAGACGAGCAGCTGTCCTTGCAGTTTCCAGGCAGCCCGTTGACGGTGTCGATCATGAATTGCTGGGTTGCTGTTCCCGTCTTACTCAAGAGATAGATGGTCCTGCCGTCGCCGCTTACCGCCCAGAACAGGTCACGTCCGGCGTCGTAAGCGATTGTCATCACCCCTCGCGGCGCACTGGTGATGGGGATATCGATGTGGCCGGTCGCGTCGCTTGCTCCAGGAGGCGGTGGATTGATCCGGTGAAGCACCGACCCGCCCCAGTCCAGGTAATAGAGGTATTGCCCGTCGGTGGCGATGCCCTTCGGCCACAGGCCTGCCGGACTTGGACCCTCCGGTGTGGCGACATCGGCGATCACGTCACCCGGGGCCGCCGCCGCCGGGAGTGGGCGGCCCAGACTCAGCAATAAAGCGCCGAGAACGAGGGCGGTCCATATCAATTCCCTCCTTCGCGTTCGAGGGAAGGTAGGGTGGCGGCTCACACCTAGTTTGTACGTCTGTCAGGCCAGGACGGGCAATGGGAGAATGCGCCCATGAGGGGATGTCAGGTCCCAAACAGCCTCAGCCCCGCCCCGCTTACTAAACTTCGTCGGTGCGCACCATCTCGGCGACGGCGGCCGGCCGGCTGGCGATCACGCGCCAGCGATTGGCCGGCCCGATTAGCAAGTCCAACGCCGATGGGATCCTGGATGTCGCCCGAGATCTGGGCTTCCTGCAACTCGACCCCACCAACGTGGTCGCGCCGAGTCACCAGCTCGTCGTCTTCAGCCGCGTCGGGCCGTACCAGCCAAAGCACCTGGAGAGCTTGCTCTGGGAGGAGCGCCGGCTGTTCGAGTCGTGGGCGCATGCCGCATCGATCGTGGTGACCGAGCACTATCCGATCTACCGCTGGATCATGCACCGAGTGGCGACCGGCACGGGCTTTTGGCATGGGTTCACGCCTTCCGGCGAGCGACAGGCGCAGCGCGTCCTCGCATGGATGAAGGCGAACGACTCGCTGCGACGCAGCATCCTGCGCCAGATCCGAGAACGTGGCCCACTGCCCTCGCGCGCCTTCGAGGATCGGTCGACCGGGGCCTGGCAGAGCAGCGGGTGGAACAACGGCCGCAACGTCGGCATGATGCTCTTCTACCTGCAGATGATGGGAAAGCTGATGGTCGCGGGGCGAAGCGGTGGTCAAAAACTGTGGGATCTCTCAGAGCAGTGTCTGCCAACGTGGACTCCGAAGACCAAGGTGGGGGAGGCCGCGATCGTCCGCTGGGCGGCCGAGATCTCCCTACGGGCGCTCGGTGTCGCATCGCCCACGGAGATCCGCGATCACTTCATCCGCTGGAAGTATGTGAATCTGCCTGCAGCGCTGGGATCCTTGGAGAAGCAGAGACGCATTGTGCCCGTCAGCGTTCGAGACGGCGACCAGTCGTGGCCGGGAACCTGGTATGTGCACGCTGATGATCTGGTGCTTCTCGATCGGATTGAGGCCGGCACGTGGTCTCCGCGAACCACCCTGCTGTCCCCATTTGACAACCTGATCATCGACCGCAAGCGGACGCGCCGGATGTTTGGCTTCGACTACACGATGGAGATTTACGTCCCGGCCGCAAAGCGGCGCTATGGGTACTACGCGATGCCCGTCCTTCATGAAGATCGTTTAGTGGCGCGCGTCGACCCGGCGTTCAACCGAGATGAAAGGCGGCTGTCGATCCGGCGGGTGAGCGTTGAGCCCGGTTGCGAGGATGCGCAGGTCGGGCGGGCGACGCGAGAGGCGATTGCGGGGCTCGCGACGTTTCTCGGAGCGAGAACCGTCGATTATGACGGCGCCGTTCCGGCTCGGTGGCGGCGGTCCCTCAGCGCCTGATCGGCGCTACGAAACCGGCTCAGGAAAGCCCACCAAGCGTGCGTCCAGCTCCAGCAGCGACGCATAGGCGGCCCTCAGCGCTCCAAGCTGCGCGCGAAGCACCTTGAGAGTCGCCTCCGGCGCCAGTGGGGTTCCGCTCTTCTCGAGCTCAGCGAGGCCGCGGCCGGCTTCGTCGATGGTCTCCCGTAAGGCTTCTAATTCGAGATTCATAGTTCTACGCTACGCCATGTCCCAACGCGCGGGCCAGCTCGCTCGGCGACCCCGACCCTCCCCCGCAAGGGGGGAGGGAGATTCCGCGTCGTAATTGATGTGGAGCGAGGTGGGGATTCCACGCCTGCACGTACTGCGAAGGGGATGACGTTTGATCTCATCTGCCGCGGATGTGGCGCTTGCGCCCAGCGCACCTGGGATCCCACCGAGGCGGTGAGTGCCACCATCTGCCCCGACTGCGACGCCTCGATGTCGGTGATCGGCATCGACTTCCCGGCCGGGCGCGAGGAAGTCGGGCTGGCCAGGGTGCTCGAAGTCATCCAGGGCGCCGGGATCGTCCCGATCGCCGTCGAGCGGCACGCGCGCGGGCCTCTGCAAACCGAAGCGGCCTGAGCGCTCGGCACGCGCGCCCGTTAGGCCTTAGAATGGCCGCGGATGACGGCGTTCTGGTTCTGGGTGATCGTCGCCATTGCCTTCGCGGTCGTCGAGGTCATGACGGTCGCGTTCTTCGCCGTTTTCATCACGATCGGCGCGTTGGGCGCCGCGGTGGCCGCCTTGCTCCACTTCAACCTTCTCGTTCAGGCCATCGTGCTGGGGGTGATCGGAGTCGCCGGCATCATGATCGCTCGGCCATTCCTTGTCGAGCGGCTTCACATGGGCCGGGGGGCGCTGCGCTCTGGGGCCGACAGCATGGTCGGTCAGCAGGCCGTCCTCCTGGAGCCTATCCTCGGTGTCGGGCAGCCGGGCCACCTCAAGATCGCGGGTGAGCTGTGGCCGGCTCTTACGGAAGATGGCAGCCCCATGCCGGTCAACACCCTGGTCGTTGTCACCGCGCTCCGCAGCACAACCCTGATCGTTCGCCCAGCCTCGTCCCCATCAACCGCGACCGTCTGAGAAGAGGTGGAGTCATGTCCGCAACCTTGATCGTCGGAGCCATCATCGTGCTCCTCGCCATCGTCATCATCGCCCGCACCGTCAACATCGTCCAACAGGGTTACGTCGGCATGGTCAAGCGCGTTGGCGAGTTTCACTCCGTCCGGCAGCCTGGTCTGACCTTCCTCGTCCCGCTTGTCGACTCGATGGTGCTTGTCGACATCCGGGAGACGCCTCGGACCGGCGACAAGCAAGACGTCATCACGCGCGACAACGTCACGGTCAGCGTCAACGCCACCATCTTCAGCCAGGTGGTCGACCCGAAGCTCGCGCTGTTCAGCGTCAGCAATTACTTCATCGCCATCGACCAGCTCTCGCGCACGACGCTGCGCGCGATCTTCGGTGGGATGAGTCTGGACGATGCGCTGAGCCAACGGGAGCGGATCAATGCGCAGCTGCAAGCGCAGATGGAGTCGGTGACCGACAAGTGGGGGATCCGGATCAACCGGATCGAGATCGTCGACATCACGCCGCCGCAGATGATCCTCAACGCCCTCGCTCTCCAGAAGACGGCCGACCAGGAGAAGCGCGCGTTCATCCTCAAATCCGAAGGTCAGCAGCAATCGCAGATCAACATCGCCGACGGCCAGAAGCAGGGCCAGATCAAGACCGCGGAAGGCGACAAGCAATCGGCCATCCTGCGGGCCGAGGGCCTCCGGCAGGCGACCATCCTCGAGGCGGAAGGCCGAGCGCAGGCCATCGCCACCGTCTACAAGGCGATCAAGGACGCCGCTCCGGATCCAACGCTGGTCTCGATTCTGCAACTCGACACGCTCTCGAAGTTCGCCGCCAGCGAGAACGCGAAGCTCGTCGTGCCGGTCGAAACCGCCGGCTTGCTCGGCGCGGCGCAGGCCCTGCGCAGCGTGCTCGACGGCGTACCAACGGCCGCAAAGTCATAGAGCGACCTAGCGCGACCGAAATCTCGATCGCCGTGCTCGATCCGGCCGAGCACGACTTGGTCCGGCCGTTGCTGCGCGAGTTGATGCTGGCTGAGCAGCGTCACTATGACCATCCTCAGTTGAGCGAGAAGGAGATCGAGCACGACGTGGCGAACGCGCCCGCTGCCCGATTTTCCGGCGAGAATGTCATCCTTGCCGCCCGCGCCGCAGGCACAGTCGTCGGCCTCTGCTGGTGCGTCTTGTTCAATCCCGGCACCGGCCTGGAGGCGGAGGTCGCCGAGGTCTACGTCGATCCCAACTTCCGCTCCCAGGGAATCGGTGGGAAGCTGCTTCGGCAAGCCGTGGAACTGTTTCGTCAGCGAAACGTCACCTTCGCCGCGGTCTGGACCCGCGAGAACAATCCCCAGGCGGTGCGGGTCTACGAGGAGGCAGGATTCCGGCGGACCGAGCAGTTGGTCCTTACGTGGCTTCCGCTGCCGGGTCGCTGAAACAGCCGAGCGTAGAATTGAGCTGAGTTCGATGGCGAGCGAACCTCAATACCTTCCACCATCACCCGAACCGGCAGCCCTGTCGCCCTTGCCGGTGGAGAAGCCGGTCCCGCCGCGCCGCCGGATCGGCATTCTCGGGATCGTCGTGATCAGCGCGCTGGTCGGTGCCGTGGCAGGTTCCGCGGCGACGATTCTCGTGGCTCCGCGGTTGATCAAAGCAGCGCCCTCCGGAATTGCCGGCGGTGGTATCGGGCTTGCTCCCATCAACAACAACCTCACGGAAGAGTCAGCCGTGATCAGCGTCGCCGATCAGGATGGGAAGGCGGTCGTGGAGATCAAGACCACGATCTCGTCGCCGGACCTGATCCTCCAGACCGAGCAGCATGGGATCGGCTCTGGCTTCATCGTCCGCTCGGACGGATACATCGTGACCAATAACCATGTCGTGGAAAACGCCCGGCAGCTTCAGGTGATCCTGCGCGATGGGGCCAAGAAGTTCGATGCCCGGGTGATCGGCACCAGCCCGGAGGACGACGTGGCGGTCATCAAGGTCGACGCCCAGAACCTCCCGGCCCTGAGCTGGGGCGACTCGAGCGCGCTCAAGGTTGGGCAGCTCGCGATCGCGATCGGCAGCCCGCTCGGTCAGCAGAACAGTGTCACGAAGGGCGTCATCAGCGCCCTCCACCGTTTCATCTCCATCCCGAACCCGTCCACGGGCCAGGTGGAAAATATCCTCAACGCCATCCAGACGGACGCCCAGATCAATCCGGGCAATAGCGGAGGTCCCCTGTTGAACTCCGCCGGCCAGGTTGTCGGCGTCAACTTTGCGATCGAGCAGGCCCAGGCGGGCCCTGGCCTCGGCTTCGCCCTGGACGGCAACGCCGCCCGGGACATCGCGAACCAGCTGATCCAGACGGGACACGTCAACCGGCCGTTCCTCGGCGTGACCTACACCCAGCTCGACGAGACGGCCGCTGCGGCGAATGGCGTGGTCGTCGGCGCCGTGGTCACGGCGATCACGCCCGGGTCGCCGGCGGACCGCGCGGGGATCAAGGTCCACGACGTCATTACCAAGGTGAATGACCAGGCGATCGACGATTCCCATCCGCTGAAGGACGTGTTGCGCCAGTACGCGCCCGGCACCAAGGTCAGCATCACCATCTCCCGCGGCGGCAAGAACCAAACGCTCCAGGTCGCGCTCGGAACGCACCCCTGATCGCGGCGCCGCCGAAATCGCCGTCGTCCATCATCGACCAATCAGTCCGCCACGCCGTCAACTCGATTAGCGGCTGGCCGCCCGAGGCACGGGAACTGCCGGCGGTATTGGTCGAGCGGACGCAGAACCCGACCCACGGCGATTACTCGGTGACGCTGCCGCTCAAGCTCGCCCGGACGCTCCGCCGGCCGCCGATCACCATCGCGAACGAGCTGGCGACCGCGATGGCCCTCCCGTCATCGTTTGGCCGCACCGCGGTGGCGGCGCCAGGATTCATCAATGTCACCCTCGAGCCCGCATGGTTGCAGGCGCAGCTCGCGTCCATCACCGACGCGGGCGAACGGTGGGGGAGAAGTGAGATCGGAGGCGGTACCAGGGTCCAGGTCGAGTTCGTCAGTGCGAATCCCACCGGACCGCTGCTCTTCAGCCACGCGCGCGGCGCCGTGGTTGGGGATGTGACGGCGCGGATTCTCGAAGCTTCGGGATTCGAGGTCCAGCGCGAGTACTACTTAAATGACCGGGGCAAGCAGATCCGTCTCCTCGGCGAATCCATCCAGGCCCGCATCCTCGATCGACCGGTGCCGGAGGGCGGATACAGCGGTGATTACATCGCCGAAATCGCGACGGAAGCCACGGCCAGGGCGGTCTCCCCAGAGCCCGAGACGTTATCCGAGTTCGGCATCGAGTGGGTTCAGAGCCGCATCGAGGAGGACCTGGCCCGGCTGGATGTCCGCCACGACCAGCTGTTTCTCGAGAGCAGCCTGTACGCGGGATGGGACAAGGAGACGATGACGAAGCTGGCGTCGCTCGGACGAATCGCCCAGTACGACGGCGCCACCTGGTTCAAGTCCGACAGCGGGAAGGATGAGGTTCTCATCAAGCGTGACGGATATCCGACTTACTTCTGGTCCGACATCCTCTATCACCTGGACAAGTTCGAGAAGCGCGGCTTCGCCCAGGTCGTGGATGTCTGGGGCGCCGATCACCAGGGACAGGTCGGCCGACTGAGGGAGGCCCTTGTGGTTCTCGGGATCGACCCCGCCCGACTCGCCGTGCTGCTCGTCCAGCTCGTCTCCGTCAAGCGTGGAGAGGAAACGGTGCGGATGTCGCGACGCGCCGGCGTCGGCATCTCCCTGAAGGAGATGATCGACGAGGTGGGTCCGGATGCCGTGCGCTACTTCTTCCTGCTGCGCTCGGCCGATGCGCAGATGGAGTTCGATGTCGACCTCGCCCGCCGCCAGTCGAGCGAGAACCCCGTCTACTACGCGCAGTACGCGCACGCGCGGCTGGCCAACGTGCTGACGTTCGGCGCCGGGGCGAGCGCCGAGCCCGCGCTCGCCCGGCTCGACTCGGAGTGGGAGCTCGAGCTGATGCGGG
>DATNNA010000133.1:0-4011 GCA_035602075.1 Binatus sp. (SeqCode)
GAGCTCTACGCCCGGCTCGAGAAGGAACCGCCCACCGAGATCGCCGGCGCCCGGGTGGCGCGGTCGCGCACCGATGACGGCTTCAAGTACTACCTCGAGGACGGCAGCTGGGTGCTGGTCCGCTTTTCCGGGACCGAGCCGCTGATCCGTGTTTACAGTGAGGCGTCCTCGAAGGAGCGCGTCGATCAGCTGCTGGGGTCACTGGAAGAAAAGCTCGGGCTGCGCCAGCTTGTCTGACCTTGTCACGAAGCCCTGGGGCTGGGAGAACCGCTTCGCGATCACCGACAGGTACCTCGGCAAGGTGATTCACGTCAACGCCGGGGAGATGCTCAGCTTGCAGTATCACCGGCAGAAGGACGAGACCCTGCTGGTCGTCAAGGGGGTGATGGACCTCCAGCTCGAGGACGACCGCGGCCAGCTGCAGACCCACCGCCTGACCCCCGGGATGTCGCGCCGGATCGTCCCGGGCCGCAAGCACCGGATGATCGGAGTGGAGGAGTGTGAGTTCTTCGAAGTGTCGAGCCCCGAGATCGATGACGTCGTCCGGCTGGAAGACAAATACGGACGGCAGGGAACAAGTACCGCCTAACTCACCTTTCCACACTTTCCACAGACCTGTCGCGACGCGTCGAACATTTGTTTTTGAATACAAATTCGATGCCCGCGCACACGGTCTTTCCCCAGCCCCAAACGGACGTTTCCCTGCTAGACTAGCCGCCATGTCGGAAGCCCTGGCAAGTTCTTCCGCGACCCTTTCGCCAGGGCAACAGGTCCGACCGAGAGTTCGTCCCACCGCGCGTCCGGTTCAGCTTGGCACCCGCTACCTCGGACTCCTCTCGGCCTGGGCCGTTGCGCTCGGGTTGACCTTCAAATCCGAACTGCTGTCCCCCAGCCAGGTGTGGCAGGCGACGGCGGGCCTCGCGGTCCTCGTCACCCTTGGCCTGGTCTTCCTGCACATCCGAAACCGCACCCCGGCCTGGATGAGCCTCGATCACTACATCACGCCGGTGCTGGTGATCATCGCCGCGTCGACCTTCTCCATCCTGGCACCCGACTACCGGGTGCACGCGCTCGCGATGCTGACGATGGGCGCGTTCATCTTCGCCAGCAGCTTCGTCGATCTCTCGCGGGGGATGGGGCGCGAGCGTCCGCTCCACCGCTTCCTGCGCGACGCGACCACCTTCTGCGCGCTCCTCGCCCTCTTCTTTCTCGTCTTGCAATCGAACGACCTTCCGAATGTCGTCAAGTTCAGCGCGATCTTCGTCATCGCCCTGCTGAGCGGCTACCGTAGCTTCCGGTTTGCCACCAAGCGAGAGGGGCTGGCCCTGCTCTCGGCCTTCCTGACCGCCGGGACCGTCACCTTTGGCGCTTTCGGCATGGTGACCTATCTCAACCAGGGGAGCCAATACGTCGCGGTCATCCTGGCCTTCGCCTGGTACGCCTGGCAGGGCCTCACCGTCCATGCACTCGACGATTCCTTGACCCGGCGGATCATGTTCGAGTACGGGCTCTTCGCAGTGATCTGCGTCTACCTGATCGCCCTCGCGCTGGTGACCGGCCGCCCGATCGGTTAGCTCTCGATCGTGAGCTGAGCCACGAACTGCCCGGCGGGATCGTTCGCCCCCATCCATTGGTACCCGGTGATCAACCTCAGGTTGGTGTCACCCTGGGCGTCGAAGCCCATGGTTCCCATCGCGCCGCGGTAGTCCCTGGTGAGCGAGACCTCCTTGAGCACCTGGGCGCGGGTGGGTAGCGTCCCGCCAGCCTCGTCGATCGCGCGGGCGATCGCCGCGATCAGCAGCCGGGTGGCATCGAAGGCTTGCAGGCTGAAGGTGCCCACCTCGTGGCCGTACGTGGTCTTGTAGTCGCGAGTGAACCCCTGCGCCGTTCGCAGGACGGCGGCGTAGGGACCGACCACCGTGTAATAACTGCCCCGGGCGGCGGCACCGGCGGACTTGGCAAACTGGCTGCTGGCCAGCCGGTCGCTGCCGACCAGCGGGACCTGGGGCATCCGCGCCGCCATTTCGCGCCGTAGCGACGCGGCCGCGCCGACGCCGGCAGCGGCGAAGTAGACGACGTCCGCTCCCAGTTCGACCGCGCGCTGGACGCGCGATCCGAAGGCGGGCGGCTGGTTGGCATTGAAGGCGCCGAGATCCGATGGGTCCAGGATGGTGCCTCCGTCTCGAATGAACCGCGAGACGAACGCGGTCGCGATTCCCAATCCGAAGGTGGTCTGATCATTGATGACGAAGGCCCGCCGCTTTCCCAACGTCTTGAAGGCGAGATCGGCGCCGGCTTCCGCCTCGACCAGCTGGGTCGTCACCACCCGAAAGAAATTGTTGGGGCCGCCAGGGCGAAGCTTCGCGCCCAGTCCCTGGCAGTGCCCGTCCGGCGGTTCCTGGGTGAGGCATTCGTTGGTTGCGCCGGGGCTGACCATGACGAGCCGCACCGGATTCGCACCTGGCAGCTCGCTCTTGGCGAGGCTGTCGTAGAGCGGGCCGACCATCGCCAGGACGCGAGCATCGGTGGCAAGGAGTTGGACATTCGTCGCGCCCTTCGCCGGATCGTGGATGCCCTGGCTGACATCGTCGTAGCTGATCACCTGCAGGTCGAAACAGGCATCCGGGTGGCGGGACGGGCCGCACACCCGTCCGGCCTGCTTGATGGCGAGGTCGATGGCGTTCTTCGCCGGCAGCCCATCGGGCGCATCGTCACCGCTGAGCGGCAGGTCCACCCCCAGCTTGATCACGCCCATGGAGTGGGCCGGCGCGCCGGCGCCCACCGTGCAGCCGGCGACCGCCAGTGCGCCCAGCATGAGGACGGCAACGCGAAAGCGACTCATCGGGCGCTGGCCCGCTGGGGATCGATCCGCAGGATGCGGCCGAGCATATCCGTGACCCAGAGCGAGCCGTAGCCGTAGGCGAGCGTGATGCCGGCCTGGTCGATCGCCTTGGCGTCGCGGTTCGTGGCCGGGTCGATCTCCTCGAGGCTGACGCCGCCGAGCCAGATTCCGGACGGCGCCACGGCGAGCGCATCCTGGCCGCTGCGGCCATTGAAGGTGTTGACGTCTAACGTCGCGGTCACGGTGTTCGTGGTGGGGTCGATCCTCGACAGGGTGCCGATGCCTTCGTTGCGGACCCACACGGCACCGTTGGAGACGGCGACGGGTAGTGGGGTCGGCGTCGACCAGCAGGACTGCGTGCACGGGATCGGGATGGTGGCCACCACCTGGTTCAAGCGGGCGTCGATCCGCGCGACCGTCGCCGCCCGGCTGATCGCTACCCACACGGTCTCGCCGTCGAGCGCAAGCCCCGAGGGACCACCGGACTGCGCGATCGTCCGCACCACCGTTTTCGATCGAACATCGATCCGAATCACGACGTTGTCGTCATAACTCGTGACCCAGAGCGCCTGATCGCTGGCCTTGATTTCGAAGGGAGTTACGCCAATCGGGATGGAGGCAAGCTGGCGACCGTCTTTGGGATCGAGGGCGAGGATCTCATTGGTGTCGTTCTTCGTAACCCAGAGCACTCCGTTCCCGGTCGCGATGGAGCTCGGCAAGTCGCAGCGACGAACATGGAAGGTCGTAACCATGAAACTGTGGACCGATCCATAAGGCTGGCACACACGTTGGTAAAAGGCGTCGGCGTCACCGATCCGAAGCGTGGCCACCGTGCGATTCGTGGCGGGGTCGATCCTGGAGACGGTGCCATCGCCGGTGTTGGGGATCCAGACCGAACCGAGTCCGACCGCGGGCGTGCCCGCTCGAGACCCCACCGCGACGCTGGCGAGCAGCGGTCCTGAGGGAGCGGCCCGGGAGTTCGTGCAGGCGACCTGCAGCAGGACGAGCGCCGCCACGATGCAGCCGTAAATGCGATGCGCGGATCGGCTAGATGCCGAGGTAAGCCCTCTGAACGTCGGGGCTTTCCAGGAGCATCTTGGTCGGCCCCTCTTTGACGATCCGCCCGGTCTCCAGCACGTAGCCGCGGTTGGACACGGTCAGGGCCTTGG
>DATNNA010000134.1:0-6893 GCA_035602075.1 Binatus sp. (SeqCode)
CAGGGTGTGCGCCATGCGGAGATCTTCTTCGATCCGCAAACCCATACCGATCGAGGCGTGCCGTTCGAGACGGTGATCACGGGCATCCAGCGCGCACTGCAGGACGGCGAGACTCGGCTCGGCATCACGAGCGGCCTCATCCTCTGTTTCCTGCGGCACCTGAGCGCCGATGCGGCGATGCAAACGCTGAGCGAGGCGCTCTCCTTTCAGGAATGGATCCTCGCGGTCGGCCTCGATTCCTCAGAGATTGGGCACCCACCATCCGAATTCCGGGCGGTCTACGACCGCGCCCGTGAGGCCGGCTTCCTCGCGGTGGCGCACGCCGGCGAGGAAGGACCGCCCGCATACGTCTGGGAAGCGCTCGACATCCTCAAGGCGCGACGAATCGACCATGGGGTGCGCTGTGTGGAGGACGAGCGATTGGTCGGTCGCCTGGTCGAGGAACAGATTCCGCTGACGGTGTGCCCGCTGTCCAACGTGAAGCTCCGCGTGTTTCCGACGCTGGAACAGCACAATCTCAAGCGGCTGCTCGATCGTGGTCTGCTGGTGACCGTGAATTCCGACGATCCCGCCTATTTCGGCGGCTACGTGGGCGACAACTTGCAGGCTTCCGCCGCGGCCCTTGGTCTCAGTCGCGATCAGCTGCTCACGCTGGCGAGGAATTCGTTCGTCGCGTCATTCTTCCAGGAGGAGCAGCGGCGCGCTTACCTCGCTGAGCTCGACCGGTTCGCGGCTCAGCCCTCGCTGAAGACGATTTCCTGAGCGCCCTCGTAGAGAACCCGCCGGCCGAGCTCGGCCAGCAGCGCGCGACCCTCCTCGATGGTTGCGAAGTGGTTGCCGGCCAGCGGCCCCGCCTTGCTGGCGAAGCTGGTCGAGCCGTAGGGGAAGAGGACTTCGGTCTCGCTGATCCCGCCGGGGTAGAGGAGCAGCTGCCCGGCGGCCGGATAGGTAGTGTGGTTCTCGTAGCCGAGCCCGGTCTGCAGGTCGCCCAGCGGAATCCACGCCGATTCGCCACTCCAGCGCGCCTGCACCAGCTGGGCGCGCAACGGCAGCAGGCGACGGAAGGCGGCGCAGGTTTTGGGTGCGGTGTCGGTCTCCCAGCGGGCCGTGAAGCGCAGCGAGCCGACGCTGATCTCAAGCATCGCGCTTAAGGGTAAGGCCGATGAAGCCATGCGCGGGCTTCGGGTCGCTGAAGACTCGGGTCGCGGGGTCCGCCTCCGAGACCTTCGAGGTATCCCAGAGGCGGTTCTGCGCCTCGAAGCTGATCTCGCTCATCCCACCGAATTGATCGAGGAGCCGAATGCCCATCTCGTGGACCAGGTGCTGGATCGACATGCTCACGAAATCATCGAAGGCGGCAATGACCGCCTCGCGCACCGCCTCCGACCCGATGTGAGCAGGGCCGTCCATCACCCCGTCCTCGGCCCGGCCGTAGCGCCAGTGCACATCGAGGTGGATGAAGAGTGGCCGGTCGGAGACTTCGGGCAAGGTCGTGTAGGCGTCACGAGCGAAATCTTTGAAAGCGCTGCCGGTCAGCTTGACCAGGCGCAGGTTACGCCGGCCGCAGCGCAGCGCGCGTATTCCGTCTCGTCCGACTTCCAGCTCGACCGACCCGTAATCATCCTCCAACGGGCTGAGCAGCCTCGCGCTGTGCCGAGCAAACGGAGCCTCCCGGACGAAGAGGCGCAGCCACTGCATCTGTGGATAGGTTGTGAGGAAGCGGCGGCCGAGGAACGCGGCAAACCCCTCGTGGGTCGCACCCTGGTACTCGAGGGCCATGGCGTAGACGAAGTTCTTCATGGTGTCGGTTGCCACCACCTCGCGGTTATCGCCCTCGGTGTAGGCCGGGAGGAAGTTGTCCCCGAAGACGTCGATGCTGACCCGGCCGGCGAGCAGCCCACGGACCGGGTGTGTCCGGTAGAAGGACACGTTGTGCTTGCCGTAGCGGATGTCGGCTTTCATGCGCGCAACCGGTCCTCGGCGATGGCGACGATATTGCGCAGGCCTTCCTCCATTTCTTCCTCGCGCGATCGGTGCAGACGCTCCTGCAACACGTCAACGAGCTGAGCCTTGGGTCGGCGATTGACGAAGACGACGAAGCGGAACCCAAAGCGCCGTTCATACTCGGCGTTGAGCCGGTCCAACTCTGGAACCGCCTTAGTGCCCTGCTCCCGAAGCGAACGCTCTGAGAGACGACGTGGGTCCTCGCCGATCCGGGGATGGGCGTTGAGCGTCGCCACTTTTTCCGCTTCGGTCAGCGTCGGCACGGTGGCGCGCATCCGTGCGATCAGCTCGGCCGTCGAGCGATAGGGACCGGCGGCACGAACCTTCTCGGCCAGCGGCGTCGAGCCCTCCAGGGCTTCCTCGATGGTGGTCATCAGGTGCCGCGGTAGGTCGTGCAGGAATAGGGTGAGATCAGCAGCGGTACGTGGTAGTGTCGGCCCTCGCTGAGCTGGAGCTCGAGGGCGATCGTCTTGAACAGGTGCGGGGTGCCACCGAAGTACGCGCCGAGTTCAACCAGCAGGCGGTACGACCCGGGATTGATGCCGCCGCCACTCAGGTCGGCGATCCGTCCCTCGGCGTCGGTGGTCAGCGTGCGCGTGCCAAGGGTGACGCGGACACCGGCAGCCGGTTTTCCGGAGGCGACGTCGAGGACGTGGGTGGAGACCGTGGCGAGCTCGCTCACAATCCCACCAGGTCATCGGGCTTCACCGGCGCGCGGCGCAGCTCGCGGCCGGTGGCATTGCGCAGGGCGGCAACCACCGCCGCGGGGACGACGACAGTCGAGGGCTCACCGACACCCTTGGCGCCGTAGGGCAGGCCCGGTTCGGGCTCCTCCACGATTTCTGAGACAACCGGCGGCATATCGAGGATCGTCGGGATGAGGTAGTCGGTGAACGAGGCATTCTTCACCTGGCCGTCGACCAGGGCGACCTCCTCCATCAAAGCCAGCCCAAGGCCCTGCGCCGCGCCGCCCTCGATCTGGCCGAGGACGCTCTGCGGATTGAGCGCGCGACCGACGTCTTGCGCAACCGCGAGCTGCACGACCCGAACCAGACCGAGCTCCCGGTCGACCTCGACCACGGCGCGCGCTGCTCCGAACGCGAAGGTGACGTGCGGATCGCCCTGCCCGTTCGCATCGAGCTTGCCGGTGCGCCGGTGATGAAAGACGCGGGTCGCCTCGACCGGCCGGTGCAGGTCCGGCAGCCCGCCCTGCCGCTCGATCTCGGCACGCACCGCCTGGCAGGCGAGCTGGACGGCCCCGCCGGTCATCATCGTCTGCCGCGAGGCCGAGCTCGAGCCGGCGGATCCGATGGCCGTGTCCGGCTGGCGGATAGAGACGCGATCGATGCCCAGCTCGGTGCGGACAATTTGCGTGACGATCGTATCCAGCCCCTGGCCGACCTCGACCGCAGCCGTCTTCACTTCCGCGAGTGGGCCTTCCTTATCGATGGAGACGCGCACCCACGCCTCGGAGGAGTCGTCGAAGCCTTCGCTGTAGCCGAGGTTCTTGTAGCCCACGGCGACGCCGACACCGCGGTGGAGCGCCTCGCCGTGGCCGACGTTGCCGGCGCCGCCCGGCAGCAGCATCGGGTCCCGGTCGAGCGCGGACTCCTCGGGCGGAAGGGGGAGCCGTTGCAACCGCTGCAGGCACTCACGTACCGGGGCTACCCCGGCGATTGTCTGACCGGTCGGCAGGACCGAGCCGGAGCGCATCGCGTTCTTGAGGCGCAGCTCGATCGGATCGAGGCTCAGTGCCGCCGCCAGCTTGTCCATCTGCGCCTCGTAGGCAAAGCAGGCCTGCACCGCGCCAAACCCGCGCATCGCTCCGCAGGGCGGGTTGTTGGTGAAGACCGCGGTCCCCTCGAGCCGCGCGTTGGGAACGTCGTACGGCCCCGTCGCAAACGTGGTGGCGTTGCCGATCACGGCGGGCGACGTCGAGGTGTAGGCTCCGCCGTCGACTAGCAGGCGAGCCTGGACGTTGAGCAGCGTTCCGTCCCGGGAAGCCCCGTGACGCATCCAGACTCGTGAGGGATGCCGGTGGACGTGCCCGTAAAACGACTCCTGCCGGCCGTAGGCCATCTTGACCGGTCGCTTCGTCCGCAGCGCCAGCAGGCAGGCGTGGATCTGCATGCTGACATCCTCGCGCGCGCCGAAGGCCCCGCCCACGCCGGAAAGATGGAGGCGCACCTTTTCGGGCGGCAGATCGAGGCAGGGGGCCAGCTGCTCGAGATCCGCGTGCAGCCACTGCGTGGCGATGAAGAGGTCCACACCGCCATCCTCGGCGGGAACAGCGAGGCCCGCTTCCGGACCCAGGGGCGCCTGGTCCTGCATGCCCGTCTCGTACGTGCCCTCCACCCAAACGTCGGCGGGCGCCTTGGGGTCGCCATGGACGATCGTCAGCGTCCGCACGACGTTGCCCTGTGGGTGCACGATCGGCGCCGACGGTTCGAGCGCCTGCTCCATGTCCGTGACCGGGGTGAGGACGTTGTAGCTGACCGCGATCTTCTTCAACGCGGCGCGAGCCAACTCGGGATCCTCAGCCGCGACGATCGCCACGGCCTCGCCGGCATACCGCACGACGTCGATAGCCAGCACTGGCTGGTCCTGGACGTCGAGCCCAAATGTTTTCTTGCCCGGCACGTCGGCGTGGGTCAGGACGGCGAACACGCCCGGAGCCGCGACCGCCGCCGACGTGTCGATGGACACGATTCGCGCATGCGGGTGGGGGCTGCGGAGCGTCGCGCCCCACAGCATCCCGTCGCGGTGGAGGTCGCTGGCATACTCGAACTCGCCCTTCACCTTGGGCAGGCCGTCCACCCGTCGCACCGATTCACCGATGCCGCCCTGGCGGCGGATGTTGACACTCATGACGTCATGTCCAGATCATGCTGGCCTCGCTGAGGTTCACCAGCTGTCCATCATGGACCACGGGTTTTCCCTCGACGAAGAGGTGCTGCACCGGTCCCGGGTTGCAGAAGACGAGGGCCGCGACCGGATCCGCTTCCGCGCCGCGGTGCGGGAGTCCGTCGATCGCGAAGAGGGCGAGGTCGGCCCGCTTGCCGACCTGGATGGAGCCAACGTCGTCTCGGCCCAGGCACGCCGCGCCGCCGCGGGTCGCGACGCGCAACGCCTCGCGGGCGGTCATCGCGGCCGGGCCTTTTCGTCCCCGGGTGGTGAGCAACGCCTGGCGCACTTCCGCCAGCAAATTGCCGCTGTCGTTCGAGGCGGAGCCGTCGACCGCGAGGCCGACCCCCACCCCCGCGTCGATCATCTCGCGAGCGGGCGCGAAGCCAGATCCCAGCCGCATGTTGGAGGTCGGGCACCAGGCGACGGCGGTCCTGGTCGTGGCAAGGCGGCGGAGGTCGGCATCGTTGACGTGGACGCAGTGGGCCAGCCAGACGTCCGGGCCGAGGAAGCCGAGGTCCTCGAGCAGCTCGAGCGGCCGCCGCTTGAAGGTTGTCTGGCAATACGCCTCCTCGTCGAGGGTCTCGGCGATATGCGTGTGCAGGCGCACGTTGCGCCGCCGCGCCAGCGCCGCCGACTCGCGCATCAGGCGCTCGGAGACCGAGAAGGGGGAGCAGGGCCCGACCGCGATCCGGCGCATCGAGCCGGGAGCAGGGTCGTGAAAGCGTTGGATCGCATCATCGGTTGCCGCGAGGATGGTGTCGAGGTCCTCGACGACGCGATCCGGTGGGAGGCCGCCACTGGACTGGCCGAGGTCCATCGATCCGCGGCAGGGGTGGAATCGCAGGCCGAGCTGCTCGGCGACGTCGATCTCGGCCTCGAGCAGGCCGGTGACGCCGGAGGGAAAGACATAGTGGTGATCGGTCGTCGTCGAGCAGCCGCTCAGCGCCAGCTCGGCGAGGCCGACCTCGGCGGCGGTGCGCTCCCAGTCGGCATCGATCGTCGCCCAGATCGGATAGAGCTCGCGGAGCCAGTCGACGAGGCCGCCCTGCTGCGCATGGACCCGCGTGAGGGTCTGGTAGAGGTGATGGTGCGTGTTGATCAGCCCCGGCAACGCGACCAGGCCACGGCCGTCAATGACGTCCGGCTGCTCGCGAACGGGAGGGCGCCCCTGCCCAACCCAGCTGATCACGCCCCCGTCGATCAGGATCGAACCGTTCTCCAGCTCCGTGCCGGCGTCGTCCATGGTGACGACGACCCGGCAACCGTCGAGCAGGATCATGGGCGCGCTCGCAAGCGGGAGGCCGCCAGGTTGACCGCATCGACGATCTTCTGGTACCCGGTGCAGCGGCAAAGGTTACCGCTGAGTGCCTCGCGCACGGTGGCCGGGCTCGGGTTCGGGTCCTTCCGCAGCAGGTCGGTGACCGCCACCACGAATCCCGGCGTGCAGAAGCCGCACTGAACCGCGCCCGCCTCGAGGAACGCCTCCTGGATCGGATGCAGCCTGTCGCCATTGGTCAGGCTCTCGACAGTCCGCACGTCGCGCTCATGGACCTGAGCCGCGAGCACCAGGCAGCTGCAGGCGAGCGTGCCGTCGAGCCAGACGGAGCACGATCCGCACTCACCCTGCTCGCAGGCGTTCTTCGACCCGTAGAGGCCGAGCGCCTCCCGGAGGAACACCAGCAGGCTGGTTCCCGGCCATACCTCTGCCTCCCGCCAATCGCCGTTGACCCGCGTTCTCACAACCACGTTGGCAGTCTCCGTTCGCTGAGCGCCCAGCCAATGGCTCGCCGCGCGAGCACGCGGCAGCCGTGCCGCCGGTAGGCGGCGGTGCCGCGCACGTCATCGAGCGGCTGTGCGGCGCTTGCGACGAGCTCGGCGAATTCGTCGACCAATTGGTCGCTCAGCGGAGCCGACCGATCGTCCCACGTCCCCGACGTCGTCAGTGCGGCCGCCACGCGCTCCTCCGCCTGGCTCGCGCGCAG
>DATNNA010000135.1:0-3389 GCA_035602075.1 Binatus sp. (SeqCode)
CCCGCGAGCAGCCGCGCCGGACACCAAGGCACTCGAGGCCTTTGGCCCGACGATCGACGCGCGGCCGCAGCTGGAAGAACTGCTGGAGCTAGACGAGGACGCCTTCCACAAGCGCTTTCGCCGGAGCGCGGTCTGGCGCACGCGACGATCCGGATTGCTCCGCAACGTCTGTATCACGCTGGGCAATATCGCCGATCGCACGTCGGTGCCCGCGCTGGCTACGGCCCTCGAGGACGTGGAACCCCTTGTCCGCGGCCATGCGGCGTGGGCGCTCGGCCGGCTCGGCGGCCCCGCCGCGCGCGCTCACCTGGAGGAAGCGCTCAGGCGCGAGAGCGACGCCTGGGTGCGGGACGAGTGCGCGCTTGCGCTGCAGGCGTGCGGACCACTCGTCGTCCCGTCACGGGTTTGACGGCCGTCCCCTCCTCGGCCCGGGCCAACATGAACAGCAGATCGGATAGTCGATTCGTGTAGCGAAGCACTTCCGGATTGCGCAGCTGACCGCCCTGCTGGAGGCCGACGATGCGACGCTCCGCCCGGCGCAGCACCGCGCGGGCCACATCCAGCGCGGCGGCCGCCGGCGTCCCACCCGGGATGACGAACGCATCCGGCAATGGAACGCGGCGCTCGAGGTCGACGATCTCGCTCTCGACGCGGCTGGTGAAATCCGTCGTGACCACCATGAAATGCTGCTCCAACTTGTCGTACTCGGCAGCATCGGTCGCCAGCTCGGCGCCGACCGTGAAGAGCTCGCTCTGGATCCGCAGAATGATCGCGTGCCGGCCGCGGTCCTTCATCAGGGCGCGCGCCGCGCCCAGTGTCGAGATCGCCTCATCCACGGAGCCGTACGCCTCGGTGCGGGGATCCGTCTTTGCGACGCGGCCGCCGTAGAGTAGGCCGGTTTCTCCCCCGTCCCCGGTCTTCGTGACGATGCTCTTTCGCGCGATGGTGATTCCTAAGCGGCGCCTCGAGCGAGCACTTCCCGCGTCCAATGCTGCAAGACCTTGCGATGGCTGGCGAACGCGAGCGGCGGCAGAGCGTCCGGGCGGAACCACCCGATCTGCTGCACCTCATCGCCGGCTGCAGGATTGCCGGCGATCAGCCGGGCGCGATACGGAAGGAGCACGATGCCCTCGTCGTCCATCAGGATGTGCTGGACTTCGAGCAGCTCCAGCGGCTCGACGCGCACCTGGACTTCCTCCATGCATTCCCGGATCAGCGCCTCCTGCGGGTGCTCGTCCCAGTCGACATAGCCACCGGGCATCCCCCATAGGCCGCGGCCGGGCTCGATGTCGCGGAGGACAAGAAGGACGCGTCCGCCATCCTCGATCAGCGCCGATACAACGACCTTGGGGTTGCGGAAGAAAATCCGATCGCATTGTGGGCAGACGCTCAGGCGCTGCTTTGCCACCAGCCGGGTCTCCGTTTTCGACCCGTAGCTGGAGCAGTACGCGTTCATCGGTTGCGGCTCAGCCGCCACCCTGCCGGCAGCACCAATGCCGCCGCGGCCAGCTTGATCGCGTCACCGATCAAGAACGGGTAGAGCCCGAAGTCGAGCACTTTGTCCGACGGAACGAAGTGGGCGAGCCAGAGCAACCCGAAAAAGTAAATCGCGACCTCCCCGGCGATCATGGCGACGACGGTCCGCGGTAAATCCTTCGTCCAGCCCAGATCAGCAAACCAGCCCACGATGAATGCCGCCGCCACGAAGCCCGCCAGGTATCCGTAGCTGGCCGCACCCGGGGCTGCAGCGAAAACGGGAAGACCCACGACGCCTTCGGTGATGTAGAGGAGCATCGATGCCGTCCCAAGCCGGGCGCCCAGGGCCGCGCCGCAGAGCAAAACCGCGAATGTCTGGCCGGTGATGGGCACGGGCGTGAAGGGCAGCGGGATCGCGATGTGGGCCATCAGGCCGGTGAACAGGCTGAACGCGATGACCAGGCCGGCATCGCTGATCAGCGATCGCTCCGGGACCCAATGACGCGCAAGCGTGGCCGATGGCGCCGTCCGCACGGAGAAATCCTAACGCGTCAGATCATTCGGTGAGGGATGCACCGCCGCGGCTACGACGCGCTCCCGGCGGCGACCTTCTCGAACTCGGGGCGGGGCGTCAACAGGGCGAGATCCTCTTCGGTGAGCGGCGTCGACTCCAGCGTCTTGCCGGTCTTCGCCGCCGCGACGATTTCGTCCTTGTGCAGCCGAATCCGGCGAGCACCGAGTGGGCACTTGAGGTACTCGGCCAGCGGCTCATCGCAGTACCCCATCCGCTGCTCGCCGCACTTAGGTTGAACCGGTTTCGCCAATTCGGGAAATTCGGCCTTCAGCGCATTCCGCGCCTTGGCCCACATGTGGCGGATCTCCCATTGCGCTCGCCAGCAGAGACGTAGGTCCGCGACGTGCAGGAACTCCTCGTAGTTCACGGTGAAGGTGAGGTTCGTCGACGCGGCGTTGGGCAGGAGAAAGCGAGCGTCCTCGGCCGGAACGCCCGCCTTGAGCGCCTGGTCATAGAGCTCGCCGACGCGGCGCATAAAGGCCACGTACTCCTCGCGCAGGCCGGCCTGCTCCCAGGTTTCCGGGACGATATACGGAAAATCCGCTTCCTTGAAGGCGTAGTACCGCTGTGATTGCTGGTCGAAGGTGATGCCGTTGTTGTGCCGGACGAGCTGGTGACTCGCGGCGCGCGAGAGACCACTGACCGCGAAGGTGAAATAGACCTGCGTGCGCGGCGAGGAATGTCCGCTCTTCAACTTGTCGAAGATGAACGTCTTCATCTTCTCCTCCGAGATCTTCCCGGACTCGATGTCGGCCCAGATCTGCTGCGGCGTGAACTTCGAGTAGCAGGTGCGGAAGGCGACATACATGACCCGGATCGGATCAGGGGTATGCGTGAGCAGCTGGACGTCGACGGCGGTATCCATCCGGGAGCCAGACCATGCTAAGACCCCAACATATTGGTGTCAAGGCTCGGGTTCTCCACAATCTGTGGATATCTTGGGGAGAAAAGTATCATGAGTCGAGATGCCGGTCAGCGAGACGGATTTCCAGCTCCAGGGTCGGGTCGACAACTACCGCGAGATCCTGTTCGAGCTCCTCGTCGCCCTCGATGCCCTGGTTCAGGCGCAACTCACCGCCATCAATAGAGAGAAGCTCGGCGGCCGAGGTCGGGTCAGCTACGAGACTCGGCCGCCGCGCTGGACGCTCGCCTGGCGCGGCAAAGGCCGCAACTACGAAGTCAACTTGATGGCCTTCGCCCAGGGAGGCGCCTGGGTGATCCACGGCCGGATGGGTCTCGACCGCCCGTTTCGCAACCTCAAGAGCGTCCGCGAGCGTGATGAGGCCAACCTTCGGCAAGAGATCCTCGACCAGGTCGCGACCGACGAGGCGGTCCTCTA
>DATNNA010000136.1:0-9574 GCA_035602075.1 Binatus sp. (SeqCode)
CTCGCCGCACCTGGATCACCGCAGCTCCGTGGTGGCCGACGCCGAGCCCGATGACATGACCTTGCCCATCGCCGACATCGAGCGGTGCGACCAGGTCGTCGTACTCGGTGGTCAGGCCGTGATCGATGCGGCGCCCGTGCTGCACTTGCGGTTGTTCAAGAGCGAGCGCAAAGGCGTCAAGGTGCTCAAGGTCTCGGTCGCCGATGGCAAGAAGGCGCTCGACGCCATCCCGGCCGAGGCCCAGTCCGTGGCGATCCTGGCGACCGAGGCGGACAAGCAGGCGGCCGTCGAACTCCAGGCAGCGTTGGCCAAGAGGGTCAAGGGCAGCGTGCGCCGGCTGATCGTCACCACCGGGCCGAACGGGCGCGGCGCCAAAGACCTGGGAGTCCTCCCGCACCTCGGCCCGGGCTATGCCTCGCTGAATGGACAGGCCGGGAAGGGGAGGCTGCAGTGGCCGGGGGCCGGCGTCAAGGGTCTCTACGTCCACGAGTCGAGTCCGCTTCACAGCTTTGTGCCGAGCGACGCCGAATCGATGTGGCTGTCGAGTCTGCCGCTGGTGGTCTTTCACCGATTCAAGGCGTCGCCGCTCGACGAGGTCGCCCATGTGATCCTCCCGGGCCACGCCTTCACCGAAAAGTACGGCACCGTGACCAACATGGAGGGCCGGGTGCAGCGTATCAAGCGGGGGATCGATGCCGAATGGGTCCGCGAGGACTGGCGCGTCTTCCAGGAGATCGCCAACGGACTCGGTGCCTCCTGGGCTTACGAGTCAGTCGACCAGATCACCAGCGACCTGGTCCGGGCCATCCCTCCGTACGCCGCTGTCAATGATGGCGCGCGGGTGCTCTGGAGTGAACGGTCGTGACGATGGAAGTCGTCATCGTCACCCTGATCAAAACCGTGATCGTGATCGGCGCGCTGCTGACCGGCTTTGCTTACCTCACGCTCTTCGAGCGCAAGGTGCAGGCGCGGATGCAGCAGCGGCCGGGGCCGAACCGGGTCGGCCCCTGGGGACTCCTGCAGCCGGCCGCCGACGGGCTGAAGCTCTTCTTCAAATCGAGCAGCGCGCCATCGAGCCGCGACCGGTTTCTCTACTTGCTCGCGCCGATGATCTCGATCATGGCCTCACTCGCCAGCTTCGCCATCATCCCGATCAGCGGGCCCGGCACGCTCAACCTCTTCGGCCACTCGATCGGCTGGTACGTGATGAACGTCAATATCGGCGTCCTCTGGTACTTCGCGGTGACATCGGTGGGCGTCTACGGCATCTTCCTCGCCGGCTATTCATCGAATAGCAAGTACTCGATGCTGGGCGCGCTTCGGTCATCCGCTCAGATGATCAGCTACGAGATGGCGCTCGGGCTTTCCCTCGTCCCCGTCTTCATCCTTGCCGGATCGGTCCGGCTGGTCGATATCGTCAACGCCCAGCACACCTGGTGGTTCATCCTCCCACTGTTGCCCGCTTTCTTCCTTTACTTGATCGCGGGTATAGCCGAGACGAACCGTGCGCCGTTCGACCTTCCGGAAGCCGAAACCGAGCTCGTGGCCGGCTACCACACCGAGTACTCGGGGTTGCGGTTCGCGCTCTTCTTCATGGCCGAGTACATCAACATGATCATCGTCAGCTCGGTCGCCACCATCGTCTTCCTCGGCGGCTGGTGGGGACCCTTCGGGGTCTTGCCGGGCCCCTGGTGGTTCGTGTTGAAGGTGGTCGTCCTGCTCTATGTCTACGTCTGGTTGCGGGCCACGCTGCCGCGCATGCGCTATGACCGGTTGATGGCCCTCAGCTGGAAGTCATTGTTCCCGCTGTCGCTGGCGATGCTGATGGTGACCGCCATCGTGGTGGTGGCCGCCCAGGGGACCCTCTAATGGCGCTGCGCGAGATCTTGCTTGGCCCCATCTATATCGCCCGCGCCCTGGCGACGACCTTCAAGCACAACACCAAGCCGATTGTCACCATCGAGTACCCGGAGCGGCAGAAGCCGGTCCCGCCGCGCGAACGCGGCCGCCACATCCTGCATCGCTACGCCGACGGCCTGGAAAAGTGCATCGGCTGCGAGCTCTGCGCCATCGCCTGCCCGGTGGGCTGCATCGTGGTGGAGGCGGCCGAGAACACCCCCGAGCATCGCGTCTCACCCGGGGAGCGCTATGCCAAGCGCTACGAGATCAACCTGTTGCGCTGTATCTACTGCGGGTTGTGCGAGGAGGCCTGTCCCTACGACGCCATCACCATGGGCCCACGCTACGACCTCGCGGACGACCACCCGGACAAGTTCATCGCCGAGAAGGAGGACATGCTGGAGCCCCTCTCTGCCAGTCAGAGTGACACGGCGGTCCCTTCCGGTGCCCCGTCCGCCCAACCGGTGCCGCGCAAGTGGTAATCGGGTTCGCCATCGTGGCGGCCTGGGAGCTGGTGACCGCGGTCGGCGTAGTGGCCTTCCGAAAGCCGATGTACAACGCCCTGTCGCTGGTGGCCAACATGCTCGGCCTGGCGGTGCTGTTCCTGATGCTGAACGCGCAGTTCCTGTTTGCCGCTCAGATCATCGTCTACGCGGGCGCGGTGATGGTGCTCTTCGTGTTCATCATCGCCCTCATGAACCCCGAGGCCGACATCAGCTTCAGGCCGCGGGGAACGGAGTGGATCTATGGCGTGGTCTTCGGCGTGATCTTCGCGGCGCTGCTAGCCGGCCTGCTTTTCAACCGTGGGCTGACCGGCCGCCCTGGAGCGTTCACGCCCGAGGTGATCGCCGCGGCGGGCAACATCCAGACCGTCGGCACCGCCCTCTACACCCGCTTCCTCTTCCCGGTCGAGGTGACGTCGGTGCTCCTGCTCGTCGCGGCCGTGGGCGCTGTCTACCTCGCGATGCGGAGGATCCGCTGATGCCGGTTCCCGCCTATACCTTCCTGGTCCTGAGCGGGGTCATCTTCACGCTCGGGGCGATCGGCTTCATGGTCCGGCGCAACCCGCTCGTCGTCTTCATGTGCATCGAGCTGATGCTCAACGCCGTCAACCTGAGCTTCGCGACGATGAGCCGGTACCTCAACTCGCTCGACGGCGTGGTGTTCGCCTTCCTCGTGATCACCGTCGCAGCGGCCGAGGTCGTGGTCGGGATCGCCATCATCGTGCAGGTCTACCGGGCCGGCCGGCAGATGGACGTCGACGAGCTCGATCTGATGAAGGAGTAGCGGACCGATGGACATCCTCGCGCCCCTGGTGCTCCTGGTGCCGCTCGCGGGGTTCCTGGTCAACGCGCTGTTCGGCCGGCTGCTTCCCCGGCGGGTGGTGGGATGGGTCGGCGCGGGCAGCATCGGGTTGGCGTTCCTCTTCGCCCTCCTGACCCTCTCCCAGGTGCTCGGCGGCCAGAAGCTCGACCAGACCTACTTCACCTGGTGGCAGAGCGGCGATTTCAACGTCCCCTTCAACCTCTACGTCGACGCCCTCTCGACCCTGATGATCCTGGTGATCACCGGCGTCGGCTTCCTCATCCACGTCTATTCGATCGGCTACATGCGAGAGGACTCCGGCTTCTCGCGCTTCTTCGCCTACATGAACCTCTTCGTCTTCTCGATGCTGCTGCTCGTCCTCTCCGGCAACCTCCTCTGGTTGATCATCGGCTGGGCCATGGTCGGTCTCAGCTCCTATCTCCTGATCGGGTTCTGGTTCGAGCGCCGCTCGGCGGTGCTGGCGGCCCGCAAGGCCTTCGTCATGAACACCATCGGCGACGTCGGCATGGTCTTCGCCGCCTTCCTGATCTTCCTCAACCTCCGGGTTCTCGACTTCCAGGGGCTCTTCAGCCGCGTCCATCAGCTGCCCAAGGGCGGTACCGTCATCACCGCCATCTGCCTGCTCCTGCTGGTGGGGGCCGTCGCGAAATCCGCCCAGCTGCCGCTGCATACCTGGCTCCCGGACGCTATGGAAGGTCCGACGCCGGTCTCGGCCTTGATCCATGCCGCGACCATGGTCACCGCGGGCGTCTACCTGGTCGCACGCATGCACCTCCTCTACGATTGGGCGCCGACCGCCGCGGCCACCGTCGCCGTCATCGGTGGGTTGACCGCCTTCTTCGCGGCCACCATCGGGACCTCCCAGGTCGACATCAAGCGGATCCTCGCCTACTCGACCATGAGCCAGATCGGCTACATGTTCCTCGCGGTGGGGATCGGCGCCTACACCGCCGGCATGTTCCATTTCATGACGCACGCTTTTTTCAAGGCGCTCCTCTTCCTCGCGGCGGGCAACGTCATCCACGCCTTCCACGAGGACCAGGACATCCGCCACATGGGGAATCTGCGCGCCGGCCTGCCGATCACGTTCTGGACGTTCTTGATCGGCACGCTCTCGATCAGCGGCTTCCCACTCTTCGCCGGCTTCTTCAGCAAGGACGAGATCATCCGATCAGCGCTGAGCGCGACCGGAAGCGAGGTCTGGCTCGGCGTGCTGGCGCTGATCACCGCCGGCCTGACCGCCTATTACATGTTCCGGCTATTCTTCATCGCCTTCGGCTGGGAGTGGCTGGCGCATGACAACCGCCACCTCCACGAGGCGTTGCCGGTCCAGACCGTTCCGATCGTGATCCTGGCGGCCGGGGCCGTGGTGGCCGGCTACATCCCGGTGGCCAGCTTCCTGGCGCCGGTCTTCGGCGGCGCCGTCGAGGTGGGGGCGGGTGCCTTCATCGGCCTGGCCGCCCTGTCCGTGCTCGTCGCGCTGGTCGGCTTCGCCGTCGCCTATTTGCTGCACGCGCGACGGCCCGAGTTGGCCGTGGCCTGGCGGACCCGGCTGGGCCCGATCCACACGCTGGTCGAGCACAAGTACTACATCGACGAGCTCTACGACCGTATCTTCGTCCGGCCCGGCCTGGCGCTCGCCCGTTTCCTCAACGACGTGGTCGAACCACGCGTGATCGACGGCGCCGTCAACGCGGTCGCGACCTTCACCCTACTCGAGGCGCGAGAGTTCCGTTTGCTACAGACGGGCCGGGTCCGGAGTTATGCATTGGTGACGCTGGGCGGCGCGGTCGGCATCCTTCTGATCGTCGTCTGGTATCTCGGGTATTTGCCCTGGAAGTCCGGCGCATGAGCTGGTACGCGCTGCCCGCCAACGTGCCCTGGCTGACGCTGGTCGTGCTGCTCCCACTGATTGGCGCCCTCCTCGTCGCGCTGACGCCCTCGGTCGCGGGGCGCGTCATCAAGCAGCTTGGGATCCTGACCTCGGTGATCACGCTGGCGCTGGTGCTCGCGATCATCGGTGGATTCCAGCAGGGCGTGGGCGGCCTCCACCTGCAATTCGAGGAAACGCTCCAGTGGATTCCGTTGCTCGGGATCAGCTATCACCTCGGCATCGACGGCTTGAGCCTCTTCCTCCTCGGCTTGAATGCGTTGCTCTTCCTGATCGCGATCGTCGTCACCGACTCGCTCACGCCCCGCCTCAAAGAGTTCATCCTCCTGCTCTTGATCTTGGAGGCCGCGACTGCCGGCATCCTGCTGGCGCTCGACCTCGTCCTCTTCTATGTCTTCTGGGAGGCGATGCTGGTTCCGCTCTACTTCCTGATCGGGGTGTGGGGCGAGGGCCGCCGCGTCTACGCCGCGTTCAAATTTCTGATCTACACCGTCATCGGCAGCTTCGCGATGCTGATCGCCATCCTCGCCGTCGCCGGCATCAACTTCTCGCAGACGGGACAGCTCAGTTTCGACTGGACGGTCCTGGTGCAGCACCCCGCGGCGGGTGTCTGGCACCTACCCGCCGGCCTGGGGAGCATCGGCATCCCGCAGTTGCTCTTCGTTGGTTTTGCCCTGGCCTTCGCGATCAAGATGCCGATCTTCCCGCTGCATACCTGGCTGCCGGCCGCCTACACCTCCGCCCCGATTCCCGTCGTGATCGTCTTCGCCGGCCTGGTCTCGAAGCTTGGCGCCTACGGCTTCCTTCGCTTCAACCTGGCGCTGTTCCCGGAGGCGGCGCATAGCCTGGGCGGGCCTCTCGCGGTGCTGGCGACGATCGGCATCCTCTACGGCGCCTTCATGGCGCTGGCCCAGACCGACCTCAAGCGGCTGGTCGCCTACGCCTCCATGAGCCACCTCGGCTTCATCGGGCTCGGCATCTTCGCCGGTAATCTGCTGGGCATCGAGGGCGCGCTCGTGCAGATGATCAACCACGGCGTGATCATCGCCGCGCTCTTTCTCGTGGTGGGCATGATCGAACGCCGCGCCGGCACGCGCCTTCGTGCCGAGCTCCGTGGGCTGGGCGCGACCGCCCCGCTGTTTGCGGCGCTCTTCCTCGTCGTCTCGCTCGCCGCCCTCGGCCTCCCCGGCCTCAACGGCTTCGTCGGCGAGTTCCTCATCATGCTCGGCGCCTGGGCGTCGTTCCTCCCGCTGGCGGTCGGGGCCGGCATCGGCGTGATCCTGGCGGCCTGGTACGTGCTCAGCTTCTACCAGGGGAGCACGCAGGAAGCGCCGCCGAAACCGGCCACCTTCCCCGAGCTGCGGCTCGTCGACGTTGGCGCCCTGGCGCCGCTACTCGCCTTGATGGTCGGGATCGGGATCAGCCCCGCCTTCTTCCCGGCCGCGGTCGACGCCACCGTCAAAGCGCTACCGGTGATCCTGCGATGACGATCAACCTGAGCGGCCTGGGCATCGACTACGGGGCCATCCTGCCCGAGCTGATCGTGGTTGGCACGGCGATCGTCGTTCTCTTTCTGGACCTCGTGGTGCCGGCCGACCGTCGCGGATGGCTGGCCGCGGTGACCGTGGTCGGGCTGCTGGGCGCGCTCGCCGCCACCTTTCCGCTCTGGGGCCAGAACCGCGCCGCCTTCGGCGATACGGTGGTGGCCGACAGCCTGGCCGCCTTCTTCAACGTGCTCCTGATCGTGATCAGCATTCTCACCACGCTGATTTCGCCGCGCTTCTTGCGCGCCCTCGAGCTCGACTTCGGCGAGTACTACGTCCTGCTGCTGGGCGCGACCGCCGGCATGATGCTGCTGGCCGCCGCCACCAGCCTGATGACGATCTTCCTCGGCATCGAGCTGCTGTCGATCTGCCTCTATGTCCTTTCCGGGTTCGCGCGCACCGCCCTGCGCTCGCAGGAAGCCGCCCTCAAATACCTGCTGCTGGGTGGCTTCGCCACGGGCTTTCTGCTCTACGGCATGGCCCTCATTTACGGCGCGACCGGCAGTACGACGTTGCGGGCGATTGCGGCCTCCTCGACGGCGGCCGCCTCCAGCAACGTCTTGCTCCTGGTCGGCATCGCTCTGCTCTCGGTCGGGCTGGCCTTCAAGGTGTCGGCCGCGCCCTTCCACATGTGGACGCCGGATGTCTATGAAGGCGCGCCCACGGTTGTCACGACCTTCATGTCGGTGGCGACCAAGGCGGCGGCCTTTGCCGCGATCGGGCGCATCTTCATCGCGACCTTCCCCTCCATCTCGAGCCGCTGGTACTTCCCGCTAGCGCTGATCGCGATCTTCTCGCTGTTCATCGGTAACCTGGTGGCGATCACGCAGGACAACATCAAGCGCATGCTGGCCTACTCGGGGATCGCGCATGCCGGCTACATCCTGCTCGGCGTGCTCCCCGGCACGACCCAGGGCTTTACCGCCACCCTCTTTTATATCGCCGCCTACGCCGTGATGAACTTCGGTGCCTTTGCGGTCGTCACGGCGCTCGGCGCCGGTGGCGAGCAGACCGCCGACTTGAGCTACTGGCGCGGTCTGTTCTACCGGCGTCCCTTCCTGGCCACTGTGATGACGATCTTCATGCTCTCCCTGGCCGGCATCCCGCCGACCGTGGGGTTCTTCGCCAAGCTTTTCGTCTTCCAGGCCCTGGTGACGGCGCAGATCTGGGCGCCACTGGTGGTGGCGGTGATCATGACGATCGTTTCCTTCTATTACTACTTGCGGGTGATCGTGGTCATGTTCGCCCAACCCGACGGGAAGGTCGCCGAGAACCGCGTCGGCTTCTCGACGAGCACCGTGCTCGGCGCCGCGGCGGTGGCCACCGTTTTCCTCGGCTTCTTCCCGTCGGTCGTCCTCGACTGGGCGAGCCATGCGGCGTCACTACACTTTTAGGATCCAATGAGGCTCGGCTTCAGAGCGCGCCCATGATCGCTCCGGCGCCGGTCCGTCCGGCGATCCGCCCGACGGCCCGCCGGCCGATCGCGCCGGTGCGCTGGCTCGGCCGATCCTGGCGCGAGCTGCGGAAGATGCGCACCGCCATCATCCTGCTCGCTATCCTGGCGCTGCTGGCCGTCATCGGCACGCTCCTCCCGCAGTTGCCGCAGAACCCGCGGGCCGTGATGGGCTACGTCCTTCGCCATCCGGCGAGCGCGCCCTGGTTTGCCCGGCTCGGCCTCTTCGACATCTTCAGCTCGTGGCCCTTCATCATCGTCGCCGTCCTGATGTACACCTCGATCGGGGCGAGCATGTTCATTCGTGTGCCCGCCGCCTGGCGGCGGGCGATGGATCCCGCGCAGCGCAATCGTGGACTGTGGGCGGAGGTGGCCAGCATCGTCTTCCACGCCAGCTTCTTCGTCCTGCTGGTGGGTGTCATCTACGGTAAGGCGGCGGGCTTCGTCGGCAATGCCGCGGTGGTGGAGGGGGACAGTTTCGTCGAAGCCCGCGCGAATTACGACAACCTCAGCGAGGGCAAGCTCGCCAGTGACCATGCCGGCTTCCAGGTCAAGGTCGATCGCTTCAGCGCCACCTATTGGCCCACGGGCGCGCCCAAGGACTTCACCTCCCAGGTCCGCATCTACGATGGCGGCCGTCTCGTCGACACCAAGAGCATCCAGGTCAACCACTACGTCGAGTACCGCGGGGTGAAGATCTACCAGGCGGGGTATGGCTGGGCGCCGACGCTGCGGATCGAAGCGCCCGACGGCCGGGTGCTCGAGGACGGGGCCACCATTTTCGTCGGGGATCCGCAGTTTGCGAACGGGGTGATCAAGGTCCCTTCGGCCGGACCGCCCTCGGAGCAGCTGGGGGCCACCGCGATCTTCATGCCGGATCCGCAGATCGTGAACCAGTCGATCGCGCCCGGGACGCCCCAGCTGCGCAACCCCATCCTGCTGGTTCGGCTCTACCGGGGCGACCTGCACCTGACGCAGCCACAGAACGTCTTCTCGCTGGACACCTCCAACATGGACCTCCGCTGGCGGGGGGCGCTCCGGGTCGGAGACAGCGTCGTCACCCCCGACGGCTACAAGGTGAGCTTCACCGGGCTGAAGGCGTATACGGACCTGACCCTGAACAAGGACCCCGGAATCTCGATCGTGCTGGCCGCCTTCGTGATCGGGCTCTCAGCGCTGCTGGTCAGCCTCTACCTGCCCTTGATGGGGCCCGAACAACGCCTCGTTCCCTCCCGGGAGCTGACCGGCTAAGAGCAAATCTCCATCCCCAACGAGGAATCTCCCTCCCCCGCTTGCGGGGGAGGGTCGGGGAGGGGGCCTAAACCTAACGCAGTTCGTAACGTTTCTGTCGTCGTATGACCAGAGTGAATGGTCCCAACGGCAGGGATTCAAAGCGTATTCGGGGGGTCATGCTGAAGACCAATATGCGGTGCCACCGTTTTTCCTATTCCCGGAAGGGCC
>DATNNA010000137.1:0-6981 GCA_035602075.1 Binatus sp. (SeqCode)
GTGCGCCAGACCGCGCTCCGGCGAAAGCGCTTGTGGAAGGCGTCCTCGTCTAGCTCCAGCAGTTCTTCCAGCTGCGGCCGCGCGTCGATCGTCGGGCCAAAGGCCTCGAGTGCCTTGGTGTCCGGCGCGGCTGCTCGCGGGCTCACATTGACCGGGCAGATCTCCTGGCAGAGGTCGCAACCGAAGATCCAGTCGCCGATCAGCGGCCGAATGTCGAGGGGGATGACGCCGCGGTGCTCGATGGTCCAAAAGGAGATGCAGCGCTGGTTGTCCAAAACACCGGGCTGGATCAACGCCCCCGTGGGGCAGACCCGCATGCAGGCATCGCAGCCGCCGCAGGTCTTCTTGAGCGGCTCGTCCGGCTCGAGCTCGGCGGAGGTGACGATCTCGGCCAGCAACACCGAGGAACCGATACCCGGGATGAGCAGGTTGGTGTTCTTACCCAGCCATCCCAGACCGGCGCGCGCCGCCGCGGCACGGTCGAGCATCCAGCCGTGGTCGAGGTAGGTTTTCGCGACGTGACCCTGATCGCGCAGCATGGTAAGAAGCGGCTGCATGCGCTCGAGCAGGACCTCGTGATAGTCGCGGCCGAGGGCATAGGCAGCGACGCGTCCGCGAGGGCCGCCCTCACCATGCTCTCCGTCGGATGGGGAGGGATGGGGGAAGGCGAGAGCGATCACGCTGCGGGCATTCGGTGTGGCGCGTTGCGGGTCGGCGCTGGCATGGGCCCGAGCCTCGCTCCACCACGACAGGCCGTCCATCAGGCCCTGTTGGGTGCGGTCGACGGCAGCAGTTTCGGCCTCGGAAAAGCGCTCGGCGCCGGTCACGCCTACGGCGCAGAACCCGAGCTCTCGGGCCCGGCCCTTCAGGGCATTCGTGAGGTCCATTTTGGGTCTAGCTTAAGGGGCGATTCCGGGAGTAGCATTAGGGTTAATGCAGGGGAGTGCAGTGTGGAAGGAACTTCAGCTCCTGCTGAGTCTGAACCTCCCCGATACCGCCTACTACCTCTGGGAAGGCACCGCCACCTGTTGCCACCTCGACGATCAGCGCCTGGTCATCGGCGCTCCCACCGAGCAGTCAGCCCGTCAGCTCGTCCAGGCCTACCTGCCGGTGGTCCGGCGGACGCTACAGGCCATCCCGGATGCGCCCAAGCGCGTCTCGGTCGTGGTGACCACCGGCCCGCTGGCGCACGCCTGATTGCCCGATAGGCCCGAACGGCGCCGCCTTAAGGCGGAGATCCTCGGCGACGTCCAGGGGGTTGGCTTCCGCTACTTTGCCCAGTCGCAGGCCCGCCGGCTTGGCCTCGACGGGTACGTTCGCAACCGCTACGATGGCGCGGTGGAGGTGGAGGCCGAGGGCGACGCGTCCTCGCTGGAGCGGTTTCTGGATGCGCTCCGCGCGGGGCCGCGTATGGCGCGGGTGCAGGATGTGCGGGTCAGCTGGGTGCCCTTTAAGGGCGATCTCGGCCCATTCGGCGTGAGAGGATGAGCGAAATGAAGTTCGCCCGCCGCATGTCGGAGATCGGCACCGAGACCGCCTTCGAGGTCCTGGCCAAGGCGCGCAAGCTGGAAGCGCAGGGGCGCAACATCGTTCACCTGGAAATCGGGGAGCCCGACTTCCCGACACCGCCGAACATCGTCGAGGCCGCCGAGCGTGCCTTGCGCGACGGCTACACGCATTACACGCCCGCGGGTGGACTGATGCCGGCGCGCCAGGCGGTGGCGGACTGGATCCGCCGTTGGTATGAGGTCGAGGTCAAGCCGGAGCAGGTCGTGATGGTGCCAGGTTCCAAGAACGTCCTGCTGTTCACCATGCTGGCGTTGGTCGATCAGGGTGATGAGGTCATCGTTCCCGATCCCGGCTACGCCATCTATGCCTCGGCCGCGACGCTCGCCGGCGGTACCCCGGTAGGGGTCCCCCTGCGAGAGCGCAATGACTTCCGGCTCGACATCGAAGAGCTCAAGTCGAAGATCACGCCACGAACCAAGTTGATGGTCATCAACTCGCCGCAGAACCCGACGGGCGGCGTGCTGTCAACCCGCGATCTCGAGCAGATCGCAGAACTCGCGATGCGGCATGACTTCTACGTTCTGACCGACGAGGTTTACGGCCAGATCACCTACGACGGCCACCACGCGTCGATCATGACCGTGCCCGGGATGCTCGAGCGCACCATCTACTCGGACGGATTGAGCAAGGCCTATGCGATGTGCGGTTGGCGGCTAGGTTTCGCGGTCGCGCCGCTGCCGCTGGCGCAGAAGTTCGAGACTCTCATGATCAACAGCAGCTCGTGTGCCGCTGCCTTCACCCAGATGGCGGCGATCGAAGCCCTCTCCCCTCGATCGGATGCCTCGGTGCAGGCGATGGTCGGCGAGTTCAAGAGGCGCCGTGACCTGGTGGTCGATCGTCTCAATGCCTTGCCAGGCGTCAGCTGCCACAAGCCGCTGGGAGCCTTCTATGTGTTCCCCAACATCACGAAGACGGGTCAGGACGAACGCGTGCTGGCCGACCGGATGCTGAACGAGGGTGGAGTCGCCCTGCTCGCCGGGAGCACGTTCGGCGAGATGGGGAAGGGCTATCTGCGGCTCTCCTACGCCAACGCGATCGATCAGATCGAGGAGGGCGTCAAGCGGATGAAGGGAGTCCTGGAAAAGGCCGCAGCTCGCGCCTAGCCGGGACGTGGACTCGGGCTGATGGCCACCAAAGCCGCCCCTATCCTCGAACGCATCCTTCACTCGCGGCGCGCGGCGATCGCGGAGCTCAAGACAAGCGGGCTTAAGGCCGGCTTGTCGCAATCCGCCGCGGCGGCGCCGGCGCCGCGCGATTTTCGCCAGGCCTTGCGCCGGGCCGATCGCGTGACGTTAATCGCCGAGTGCAAGGAGCGCTCGCCCTCCGGCGGCGTGCTGCAGCGCCCCTACGATCCCGTGCGGCTGGCCCAGCGCTACGCCACCAATGGCGCCGCCGCCATCTCGGTGCTGACTGAGCCGGAATTCTTCGGTGGCACCCTCGACCACCTGCAGGCGGTTCGCGCTGCCGTCGACGTGCCGGTCCTCTGCAAGGACTTCATCATCGACCCCATCCAGCTGCTCGCCGCCCGCGCCGTCGGCGCCGACGCGGTGCTGCTGATCGTCGGTGTGCTGGACGATGGCGCGCTGCGCGACCTCCAGGCGCTGGCGACCCGGCTTTCGATGCAGGTGGTCGTCGAGGTTCACTCGGAGGAGGAGGTGGATCGCGCCCTCCGGGCCGGTGCCATCATCATCGGCATCAATAATCGCGATCTCACAAAGATGACGACCGATCGGGAGACCACCGTCCGGTTGCGACCCCGGATCCCGGCCGGCCCGGTTGTGATCAGCGAGAGCGGCATCGGGAGCCGCGCAGATGTTGATGAACTCCACCGCCTCGGGGTCGATGCGGTGCTCGTCGGTGAGTCGTTGCTTCGGGCTGCGGATCTCGAGGCGAAAGTCCGGGAGCTGAGCGGATCATGACCAAGATCAAGATCTGCGGCAACACTCGGGGCGACGACGTCGAACTGGCCGTCGAGCTGGGCGCCGACCTGCTCGGCTTCATCTTCACCCGCAGCAAGCGCCAGGTTCGCGTCGATGAGATCAAGGGGGTGATCGCCCAGGTGCCGGCCGGGGTCGAGCGGGTCGGCGTCTTTATCGATGAAACGCCCGAAGAAATTGGCCAGGTTGCGCAGGCGTGTGGCCTGACCGCCATCCAGGTCTACCGGCCCCTAACCGAGAAGGATCGCTCGCTCGGGCTGCTGCTGCTGCCGGCCTTCCGGGTGCAGGAGGGGGAAGACCTGACCGCCATCGCGCTGGAAAGCGGGGACCATCCCCTGTTCGACACCTGGACGCCCGATACCATCGGCGGCACCGGGCGAGCGTGGACATGGCCGCAGGCAAAGGCGGTTGCCCGCCAGTATCCCGTCGTGGTGTCCGGGGGTTTAACACCGGACAACGTCGATGGCGCGGTGCGCGCGCTCCATCCCTGGGCGGTCGATGTCTGCAGTGGGGTCGAGGCCGAACCTGGCCGCAAGGATCACGCGAAATTACGCGCCTTCGTCGAGGCCGTCCGCCGGGTGGACCGGTCATGAGCCAAACCACGCCGGACGCGCGCGGCCGCTACGGGAGCTACGGCGGCCAGTACATCCCGGAAACGTTGATGGCGGCCGTCGAGGAGCTGGCCGTGGCATTCAGCGCCGCGCAACAGGATGCCGCTTTTGGGCGCGAGTTCGAGGCGCTTTCGCGCAGTTTCAGCGGCCGGCCGACGCCCATCTATCGCGCGGACCGGCTGACGGAACGAGCCGGCGGCGCCGCCATCTGGCTGAAGCGCGAAGACCTGTGCCATACCGGCGCGCATAAGATCAACAACGCGTTGGGCCAGGTGCTGCTGGCCCGCCGGATGGGCAAGCGCCGGATCATCGCGGAGACCGGCGCCGGACAGCACGGTGTCGCGGTCGCCACGGTCTGCGCCAAGTTCGGCCTTCAGTGTGAGGTCTACATGGGCGTCGACGACATGGCGCGCCAGGCGATCAACGTCTACAAGATGCAGCTGCTCGGCGCCACAGTCACGCCGGTGGAGAGCGGCAGCAAGACGCTCAAGGATGCGACCAACGACGCGATCCGCGATTGGGTGACGAACGTTCGCTCCACCCACTATGTGATCGGATCGGCCGTCGGCCCGCACCCCTACCCGCTGATGGTCCGCGAGTTTCAGTCGGTGATCGGGCGTGAAGCGCGAGCGCAGATGCTGGCCGAGACGGGGCGGTTGCCGACGGCGGTGGTGGCCTGCGTTGGCGGCGGCAGCAATGCCATCGGGATCTTTGCGCCCTTCTACGACGACCCGGTCCGGCTGGTCGGCGTCGAGGCGGCTGGACGTGGGCTGAAGAGCGGAGCGCACGCGGCCTCCATCGTCGGAGGCCGTCCCGGGGTGCTGCACGGCTCGTTCAGTTACCTGTTACAGGACGAGGACGGCCAGGTGCTGGCGACGCACTCCATCTCCGCGGGCCTGGATTATCCGGGCGTCGGGCCGGAGCATGCGTACTTGCACGACCAACACCGAGCCGAGTACGTCAGTGTCACCGACGAGCAGGCGCTCGCGGCCTTCCATCAGACCTCGCGGCTGGAGGGCATCATCCCGGCGCTCGAGAGCTCGCACGCGATTGCCTACGCAATGCCGCTGGCGGCCGAGCTTGCCAAGGACGATCTCGTGCTCGTCAACCTCTCTGGCCGCGGCGATAAGGACCTCGATATCGTTCGGGGCGCAACCGCCGGGTGAGCCGGATCGCCGCGACCTTCGCTCGGCTTGGTGCGGAGCGTCGCCTGGCCCTGATCGCTTACCTGACGGTCGGCTATCCGCGGCTCGACGTCACCCCCTCCCTGGTCGAGGCCGCCGCGCAGTCGGGCGCCGACGCCATCGAGCTCGGCATTCCCTTTTCCGACCCGCTCGCCGACGGTCGCACCATTCAGGCCGCATCCCAACAAGCCTTGAAGGGGGGCGTGACGGTCGCGCGGGCGATCGAGGTGGCAAGGGCCGCGCGAAAAACGACCGTTGTGCCGCTCCTCTTCATGACCTATCTGAATCCAATCCTGGCCTTCGGTCTCGAACGGTTTTGCCGCGCCGCCTCCGAGGCGGGCATCGACGGCCTGATCGTGCCCGACCTTCCGCCCCCGGAGTCGGCGGACCTACGCCGCGCCGCGGATGCCAGTCAGATGGACCTCGTGTTCTTCGTTGCGCCGACCAGCAGCGAGGCCGGCATCGTGGCCGCCTGCCGGGCGGCGACCGGGTTTATCTACTGCATCGCCGTCACCGGGGTGACGGGGGCACGGGCGGAGTTGGATCCCTCGCTCCTCCCGTTGATCGAAACCGTGCGGCGGCACACCAGCCTGCCCATCGTGGTCGGCTTCGGCATCTCTCGAGTCGAGCACCTCAGGGCGCTTACGGGCAAGGCCGACGGCGTCATCGTGGCCAGCGCCCTGCTGGACGCGATTGCGCGCTCGCCGGAGGACCCCGCCGGCCAGGTCCGTCGGTTCCTGAGCGACCTGCGCCAGCAGCCCACCGCCTAGCTCGCGTCGCAAGCCCGTCCCTCGGCTGGCGTCACACCGTCGGGAGATGGCCAGGGCCGAAAATGCTCCTTCGATCGAGGGGGATGCCGAAGAACGCCGGTTGATCGATCGGAGCGCGGCTGGGGACCAGGAGGCCTTCCGCCAGCTCGTGATCCGTCACCACCGGCTGGTGATCAACGTCGCCTTCCGGGCACTGGGCGAACTCAGCCTGGCGGAAGACGTTGCCCAGGAGGTCTTCCTCAAGGTCTACAAGGCGCTTCCCGGCTATCGCCACGAGAAGCCCTTCAACCACTGGCTGCACCGGGTGGCGGCCAACGCGGTCACCGATGCCCTGCGCCGGCGGCGTCCCGTCGTCTCGCTCGATGACATGGAGCAGCCGCCCGCGAGCCGGGAGTCGGACCCGCTGGACGTGGCCACCCGCCATGATCTCCAGCGGGCCGTCCGTCAGGCGATCGCGAGCCTGCCGTCACACTACCGTGACACGATCGCGCTGCAGGCCTTCGGCGAGCTCAGCTACGAGGAGATCGCGAAAACGCTCGACATCCCCCTGGGGACGGTCATGTCGAGATTGAACGGTGCCAAGCGACTGCTCCGCGAGCGCCTCGGCGACCTCGTGCGCGGGGAGGAGGCGAATACGGCGTGAATTCGGTCCGTTTTACCAGACAGAGGCCCCAACCAGAATGTTGAGTCATGCAACGGCGCGCGACTGGCTGATCCCGTATGCCGATGGCATGCTGGCCGCCGACGAGCGCCGCCGGATCGACGGGCACATCGCGGGGTGCGTGGCCTGCGCGGCCGAGTTGCGCGAGGTCCGCGAGCTCAACCTGCTGCTGGTCACCCTCCCACCGGCGCCGCCCGTCGCGGTGGCCCCCTTCTGGCTGAAGCTTCAGGCGGTCTTGCCGCAGCGACG
>DATNNA010000138.1:0-4492 GCA_035602075.1 Binatus sp. (SeqCode)
CAGCCACCGCTCTACAAGATCACCCGGGGGAAAGAGATCAGCTACGCCTATACCGATGAGCAGAAGAATCGGAAGCTGGCGCAGATGGCCGGAAAACCCGAAGTCGCCCGCTACAAGGGTCTCGGTGAGATGAACCCGGACCAACTCTGGGAAACCACGATGAACCCACAGAACCGGATGCTGCTGCGCGTCGAGATCGAGGATGCGGTGGAAGCCGACAAGATCTTCGACGTCCTGATGGGTAACGACGTCGATCCTCGCAAGCGATTCATCCAGACGCACGCCAAGACCGTGCGCAACCTGGACATCTAGTCGCCCCCAGCCCCGCGTCCCCGATGAAGATCGCGCTCGATGCCATGGGTGGTGATTTTGCTCCCGAGCAGGTGGTGGCGGGTGGCGTGCAGGCGCATCGCGAGCTCGGGGTCGAGGTAATCTTCGTCGGCGTCAAGGAGAAGGTGGACAGCGCCCTCGCGGCATCCGGAGCCGGCAAGTGGGCGCAGATCGAGGATGCGCCTGAGGTGATCGCCATGGACGAGCACCCGGTCCAGGCGGTACGCAGCAAGAAGGCGTCCTCGATTGTCCGCGGCATCGGGATGGTCGAGGACGGACGCGTCAGCGGGTTCGTCAGCGCGGGGAACAGCGGCGCGGTGATGGCCGCCGCGCTCTTCGGTCTTCACCGGATTCCCGGCATCGACCGTCCCGCGATCGGCTCCATCATTCCGACGGCGACGGGTCAGAACTGTTTTCTCCTGGATGTCGGGGCCAACACCGATGCCAAGCCGGAGCATCTCGTCCAGTACGCGCTGATGGGGAGCATCTACGCCGAGAAGCTGATGGGTCTCGACAGACCAAGGGTGGCGCTGCTCAGCAATGGCGAGGAGGCCGGCAAGGGCAACCAACTAGTGCAGGCCAGCGAGTCCCTGCTTCGGGCGCTCAAAGGGATCAATTTCATCGGCAACATCGAAGGTAAGGACATCTTTAAAGGAAAGGCCGACGTCGTGGTCACGGACGGCTTCAGCGGCAACATCCTGATCAAAACCGCCGAGGGGGCCGCCGAATTCGTCTTCCAGAGCATGCGGGACGCGGTGCGGGGCGACCCCCTGGCAACGCTTGGTGGACTCCTGATCCGTCCGAAGCTGCGGGCAGTCCGCCGCCGCGCCGACTGGCGTGAGTTCGGCGGGGCGGTCCTCCTGGGCGTCAATGGGGTGGCGGTGATCGCGCATGGCCGCTCGGATGCCCGGGCGACCTTCAATGCGGTCCGGGTGGCGCGAGACGCGGTCGATCGCCAGGTGGTTGCGACGATCGCGGCGGCCGTTCCGTCGCTCGCGAAGCCGCAAAAATCCGCGCCTAAAAGCGCGCCTTTCGTAACATGACGGCATGGCAGGGAATGGGGTGCGGCCAGAGCACCGCGTCGTGGTGACTGGCATGGGGGTTCTCGCCCCGAACGGCATCAACCTGGTCGAGTTCTGGGACAGCCTGATCGAGGGACGGTCCGGACTCGGGATCGCGACCTCCTTCGACGTTTCCGACCTGCCGGTCAAGACCGTGGCCGAGCTCAAGAACTTCGATCCGCGCGACTATATGGACTTCAAAGAAGCAAAACGTATGGCACGCTTCAGCCAGGTGGGGGTTGCCGCCGCCAAGATGGCCATCGAGCAATCCGGTCTCGAGTTGGCGAAGGAGGACCGGACCCGTATCGGCTGCGAACTGGGCACCGGAATTGGCGGCTTCAAGGAGATCTCCGAGGAGATCGAAGCCTTCGCGCTCCGCGGGGAGCGCGGCCCCGACCGGATTTCACCGTTCTTCGTGCCCCGCGTAATCCCCAACATGGCCTCCTGCCAGATCGCGATTCAGTTCGGGCTGGAGGGCCCCAACAACACCGACACGACGGCCTGTGCCGCGTCGACCCAGGCGCTGGGCAACGCCTATCGCGTGCTGCAGCGGGGGGATGCCGACGTGATGCTGGCCGGTGGCGCCGAGGCGAACCTCTGCCGCTTCGGGCTGGCCGCTTTTGCGGCGATGAAAGTCCTGTCGACGTACTCCGAGGACCCCACCAAGGCGAGCCGGCCGTTCGACGCCCATCGCGACGGCTTCGTCCCCGGGGAGGGGGCCGGCATGCTGGTCCTGGAGACCCTGGAACATGCCGAGGGCCGCGGGGCCGAGATCTACGGCGAGATCATCGGCTTTGCCGTCACCGACGATGCCTTCCACATTGTGATGCCCGAGGAGGATGGGGATGGTCCCGCGCGCGCCATGGCGAAGGCGCTCGAGGATGCTCACATCGGCCCGGAGGACATCGACTACATCAATGCCCACGGCACCTCGACGCAATTGAACGACAAGTCGGAGACCGCGGCCATCAAGCGGGTGATGGGAGACCGGGCCAAGCGGATCCCGATCTCGAGCACGAAGTCGATGATCGGTCACTTGCTCGGCGCGGCCGGTGCCGTCGAGGCCATCGCTTCGATCCTCAGCATCAACCACGGCATCGTCCACCCGACCATCAACCTGGAACACCCCGACCCGGACTGCGACCTGGACTACGTGCCCAATGAGCCGCGCCGCCATGAGATCGAGGTCGCGATGTCGAACTCCTTCGGCTTCGGCGGCCAGAATGCCTGCATCGTGCTCAAGCGCTTTGATAACAACTAAAAACCCACTTTTGCGCGCAGAGGTCTAAATGGATCCACTGAACATCGGTACTGTCTTGCCGCTGCAGCTCGAGAACGAGATGCGCTCGAGCTACATGGACTACGCGATGAGCGTCATCGTGAGCCGCGCGCTGCCGGACGCTCGCGATGGCTTGAAGCCGGTGCATCGCCGAATCCTCTACGCGATGCAGGAGCAGGGCATGACCCCCGGCGCCCGCTACCAAAAGTGTGCCGCCATCATCGGTGAGGTCCTCAAGCACTACCACCCGCACGGCGATCAGTCCGTCTATGACAGCCTGGTGCGACTGGCGCAGAACTGGTCGCTCCGATACCCCTTGGTCGACGGCCAGGGTAACTTCGGGTCGATCGACGGCGACTCGGCAGCCGCCTACCGGTACACCGAGGCGCGGCTCGCCCCGATCGCCGCCGAAATGCTGGTCGACCTCGAGAAGGACACCGTCGACTTCGGCGACAACTATTCGGCGACACGGCAGGAGCCGCTGGTGCTGCCCGCCCGCCTGCCCAACCTCATGATAAACGGCTCGTCGGGGATCGCGGTTGGCATGACCACCAACATTCCCCCGCACAACCTCGGCGAGGTCTGCGACGCCGAGATCTATCTCATCGAGCATCCGGACACCACCACCGAAGACCTGATGAAGCTGGTCAAGGGACCGGACTTCCCGACCGGCGGGATCATCATCGGTCGCGAGGGAATCGCCGCCGCCTACGGCACCGGCCACGGTCGCCTGATCGTGCGAGCCCGTCACACCTTCGAAGAGGCGAAGAACGGTCGCGAGCGGATCATTATCACTGAGATCCCCTACATGGTCAACAAGGCGACCCTCGTCGCGCGCATCGCGGAACTGGTCGGCGAGCGAAAGCTGGAAGGCATCGCGGACCTGAATGACGAGTCCGACCGTCAGGGCATGCGCATCGTCATCGAGCTGAAGAAGGATGCGCGGGCGCTGACCGTCCTCAACAATCTCTACAAGCACACCGCGTTGCAGACCACCTTCGGGGTGATCTCGCTGGCGCTGGTGGATGGCCGGCCGGTGGTGCTCAACCTCAAGGCCCTGCTCCAGCATCACATCGATCATCGCCGCGACGTCCTGACCCGGCGTACCCGCTACGAGCTCGAGCGGGCGCGCGACCGGGCCCACCTCCTCGAAGGCCTCAAGATCGCCCTCGACAACCTGGATGCGGTGATCAAAACGATCCGCGAGTCGCAAGACGAGAAGACCGCGCAGGAGCGTCTGCAGGAGCGCTTCAAGCTCTCCGAGCGGCAATCGAAGGCCATCATCGATATGCGGCTGGGCCGCCTCACCCGCCTCGAGCGCAACAAGGTCATGGAGGAATACGAGGAGGTCATCAAACGGATCGCCTATCTCGAAGACCTCCTTCAGCACGAACCGAAAATCATGCTGCTGATCAAGGACGACCTGGCCGACCTCAAGAAGAAGTACGGCGATCCCCGCCGGACCACGCTCGACTTCCAGGGCTCCGTCGAGCTCAACGAAGAAGACCTGGTGCCCAAGGAAGACGTGGTCGTCACCCTCACGCACCGCGGCTACGTCAAGCGGGTGCCGGCCACCACCTACCGGCCGCAACGCCGCGGCGGCAAGGGCATCCTCGGCGCGGCCCGCGTCGAGTCCGACTTCGTGGAGCACCTCGCGATCGCCTCCACGCATTCCGACATGCTGTTCTTCACCAACCACGGCTCGGTTTTCCGTCTGCGGGTTCATGAGATCCCCGATGTCAACCGGCAGGCCAAGGGTTTGCCGGCGGCCAACCTGATCGACATCGATCCCAAGGACAAGGTCACGGCGGTGATCGGCATC
>DATNNA010000139.1:0-2861 GCA_035602075.1 Binatus sp. (SeqCode)
GCCTCGCCCACCGGTACCTGGATGACGCTGCCCGTCGTGCGCACCTCATCGCCCTCGCGGATCTCCTCATACGGCCCGAGGATGACGGCGCCGACCGAGTCCTCCTCGAGGTTGAGCGCCATGCCTTTTACCCCACCCTTGAACTCGAGAAGCTCGAGGGACTGGGCGTTGCGAAGTCCATAGATCCGTGCGATGCCGTCACCGATCTCGGTGACGATGCCGACGTCCGCCGAGAGGACGGGTACGTCGAAATCCTTGATCCGTTGTTTGATCAGATTGCTGATCTCGTCTGACTTGATGCCCAATGCTCTCCCTCGCCCTTTAACTCAATAATTCCTGGCGCAGCCGTGCGAGTTGGGTCCGCACGGTGCCGTCCACGAGGTGATCCCCGATCTGGATCGCCGCGCCACCGACAATGGCTGGATCGGTCACGAACCTGACGGTGACCTTGCGCCCCAGCTTGCGTGATAGCCCCTGCTCGTAATGCCCCCGGTCGTCTGCAGTCAGCTCGATCGCCGTCGTCACGGTGGCGTGCACGACACCGGAGGCCTCGTCGGCAAGTCGCTCGAACTCCTGCCGAATGCGATGGATCGCGCGGGTCCGATAGTGCTCGACCAGCAAGCGCAACAGGTTCTCCGTTTCGGGCCGGAGCTCCGGCTTGAGAAGCTGAGCCAGCTCCATCCGGCGCCTGACACCCACCGCCGGGTTCTGAAATGCGGCGACCAGGACGTCGTCCTGGAGCAGCTCGTCGAGCTTGGCCACCTCGGCCCGCCAGGCATCGACCGCGTTCTCCTCCTGGGCCAGCTGGAATATGCCCGCGGCGTAGCGGCGCGCTACATTGCTCGATTCAGGCACGAATCTCCGCCTCCTCGATGGTGCGCTCGATCAGCTCGCGGTGCTTTTTCGCATCCAGGCTCTCGCCGATGATGCGGCCCGCGGCCATCACCGCCAGATCCGCCACCTGCGACCGTAGTTCCTGCACGGCCTTCTCACGCTCCTGCCGGATCTCGGCGCGGGCCCTCGCGATCAAGGCCTCGGCCTGCTCGCGCGCCTTTGCCTCGAGCTCTTTGCGCAGGTCCTCGGCCTGCTTTGCGATCCGGTCGAGCATGGTCTGCGCCTCGCGACGCGCTTCCTCGAGCATCGCCTGGCGTTCCTTCTCGGCCGCCTCGAGTTCCTGCTTCGCGCGTTCGGTCGCCTCGACTCCCTGCTGGATCCGCTCCCGGCGTTCGTTCAGGATCTTCAAGAGTGGCCCCCAGGCGAAGCGGTAGAGGACGCCGAGCATGACCAGGAAGATCAGCAGCTGGGCGATCAGCGTCCCGTTGAGCGTGAGGAGTCCGGCGTCGAGACGGGTCATTTCGCGATGATCTGGCTCAGCAGCGGGTTGGCAAAGATCAGGAACAGGCCCAGGCCCAGGCCGATGATCGGCAGCGCCTCGATGAACCCGATCCCGATGATCATCAGGAAGAACAGGCGGCCCTGCAGCTCAGGCTGGCGCGCAGTCCCTTCGACCGTGCGGCTCGACACCAACCCATCACCGATTCCCGCGCCCAGGGCGCTCAGCCCCAGCAGAAAACCGAAGGCGATGACCGTGGCACCTAAAACGATTGCGCGTTCCAAAACAAACCCTCCTTAGTGGTGTTTCATGCGTGCGCGGTTTCAACTTCAGTGGCGATCGCGACATACGACACCGTCAAGACAGTAAAGATAAACGCCTGGACCGTTCCGATAAAGAGGCTAAAGAGCGTCCACGCCGCGCCGGGTAACCAGGAGATCCAGGTCGGAATCAGCGTGATGATCAGTGACAGCAGCAGCTCCCCCACGAAAATATTGAAGTACAACCGGAAGGACAGGGTGATCGGCTTGGCGAGCTCGTCGATGACGCTCAGGGGAAAGTAGGGCGGGACGACAAAGAGATGTTTGAGGTAGCCCCCGATGCCACGGCGACGAATGCTGAAGAAGGTAAACAGCACGAACGTGAGAAGGGCCAGCGCCAGCGTCGTATTCCAGTCATTGGTCGGCGACTTGAAACCCGGGATGAGTCCCAGGTAGTTGGAGACCAGCAGAAAGACGAACAGCGTGATGGCGAGCGGCCCGAGGTTGAGATTTCGGCCCTGCAGCGACTCCTCGGTCAATCCTCCGATGTACTCGACCATCAGCTCGACGATGTTCTGAAGCTGTGTCGGTTTCCCGACCCGCAGTTGGCTGCGCAGGATGAACGCGCCGACGAGCAGGAGGGCGCACACGATCAGGGTGTTACGGAGGGTGTCCGCGTTGAAGTCGATCCCGCCGATGTTGACGGTGGGGTGAGTAACGTCGGCCTGAAGCAGCACGAGGAGCCTCATAGCGGCAAGCCCGGTCGCGTCCGCATCATCCGCCAGCCCGCGACCGCGCCGGCGATTGGGAAACAGAAGTAACCGATCGCCGCGCCCACCGGATCGACGCGGCTCACGATGAGCACGACGCCCAGCAGGACGGCGATCGTGAGGAACCGGATCGCGGCAGCCAGCTGTAACATTCGCGCCGTCGGGGCGTGCCCGAGGAACCGCCGCGCGGTTCCAACCATCCAGACCATGTTGGCGAGGCCGAGCAGCCCACCCGCGACCAGCCCGGCGATCGCGCGAGGGTGACCGATGGCCACCATCGCGGCGGCGACCACGCAGAGGAAGGCGAGCAAAACCACCGACGTCGTCAGCTCGAACCGCCGCAGCTCACCCACTCCGACCTATCTCCTTCATGAGCCTCCGCACGACACTGTAACCGCCCCCCAGAATCCCGAGCAGCAACCCCACCAGGAGGAACCAGGGCGACGTGTGCAAGGCCCGGTCAGCCAGGTAGCCAAGACCCAACCCAACCAACACCGT
>DATNNA010000140.1:0-14653 GCA_035602075.1 Binatus sp. (SeqCode)
AGCGTGCAGGATCCTGAGCTTCATCGGCCCATGATGGAGCTCAAGATGATCCAGGATGTCGCCGTGGTCGATGCCCAGAGGATCGCGATGCGGGTCGTGCTGACGACGCCGGCGTGCCCGCTGAAAAACAAGATTCACGACGACATCGACGCCGCGCTGGCGACGCTTCCCGGTTCGCCCAAGGCGCAGATCACGTGGGACGCGCAGGTCTCCCGCACCGGTGGTGTGCCGCAGAAGCAGCAAGTGCAGGGCGTCAAAAATATCATCTCGGTCGGCGCGGGGAAGGGTGGCGTCGGCAAGTCGACCTGCGCCGTGAACATTGCGCTGGCCCTGTCACAGCTTGGCGCGCGCGTGGGCGTGCTCGACGCCGATGTCTACGGACCCAACGTGCCGATTCTTCTAGGTGCCGAACACGAGAAGCCCTACGCCGAGAACGAGAAGATCATCCCGATCCAGCGCTACGGTCTCAAGATCATTTCGATCGCGTTTTTCATCGAGCCCGATAAGCCGGCCATCTGGCGCGGGCCGATGCTCTCCGGCGCGGTCAGGCAATTTCTCTTTGACGTCAACTGGGGCGAATTGGACTATCTCGTCGTGGACCTGCCGCCCGGGACGGGCGACGTGCAGCTCACAATGTCGCAGAGCATCCCGATGACCGGGGCCGTTGTGGTCTCGACGCCGCAGGACGTCTCAACGGCCGATGTCGGACGCGCCATCCAGATGTTCAACACGCTCAAGGTTCCCAACTTGGGGCTGGTCGAGAACATGAGCTATTTCGTCTGCCCGCATTGCGGCCAGCGAGACGATATCTTCGGTCATGGTGGCGCGAAGGCCCTGGCCGAGCGCATGACGATCCCGTTTCTTGGCGAGATCCCGCTGGATCGGCGCATCCGCGAAGGTGGCGGGCCGGGTGTTCCGCTGATGGTCCACGAACCGGATTCGCCACTGGCCGCGGTCTATCGCGAGGTTGCTTCGCACCTGGCGGCCCAGGTCAGCATCCGCAACTTCAAGCAGGCAAGCGTTATTCCACTGCGGACGATCTAGCGCTATAGTTCGTAGTCGTTGAGGTCTCGACGGCGCCTGGTGGCGGTCTGCGGTGAGTCAGACCCCCAGACGTCACTTGCGGATCTGGCCTTCGAGGTGGGCCGCGGCATTGCCGAGCGCGACGCTGTGCTCATCTGCGGTGGTCTCACCGGCGTCATGGAGCACGCGGCCCGCGGCGCCCGGGCGGCGGGCGGTCTGACAATTGGACTGTTGCCGGATGACGACGTGAACGACGCCAACGAGTACATCGACATATCGATAGCCACCGGGCTCGGTCATGCCCGCAACGCGATACTGGCCCGGACCGCCGACGGCGTGGTGGCCCTCGGTGGTGGCCTGGGCACGCTATCGGAGATTGCCCTCGCGCTGCGCAACCGGCTGCCGACCATCGGCATCAAGACCTGGCGCTTTGATCGGGACGGCCGGACCGAGCCGGAGCTACCGGTCGCCGCCAATGCGACAGAGGCGCTGGACTGGCTCTTTGCGCAGATGGGCCGTCCGTCATGAGCGCGACGCATCAGCTTGATGAACGCGCACGAAGCGGCTTTCGCCAGGCCTTTGGCTATCCCCCAGGCGCCGTCGCCGTTGCTCCCGGACGCATCAATATCATCGGCGAGCACACGGACTACAACCTGGGCTTCGTGCTGCCGGCGGCGATCGACCGGCACATCGGCGTGGCGCTTCGCCTGCGGCGCGACGCTCGCGTCGTCCTGCGCAGCGACCGATACCAGGCGGCCATTGACCTGGAGGCATTGCCCACACGCCGGCAGGGTAATTGGGCAGATTATCTCGTCGGCGTTGCGCGCGAGATCGACCACCACTACGACCCCGGACCCGGCTTCGATGGGTTCGTGGCCTCGGACATTCCGGTTGGATCCGGGCTGAGCTCATCGGGCGCCCTCGAAGTCGCTACCGCGGTGACGATGATGGCGGCGCGCGGCATTGAAATGTCCGCGCTCGAGACGGCCGAGCTCTGCCAGGCCGCCGAGAACGGCTTCGTCGGCGCGCACACCGGGATCATGGATCCCTTCACGGCATTGAAGGCGCGTGGAGGCAACGCGATCCTGCTGGATTGCCGCTCGATGCACGACGAGCAAGTGCCACTTCCTGATGGGCGCTACGCCTGGCTTCTTGCCGACAGCCGGGTGCGACACGAGCTGGCCTCGTCGGCCTACAACGAACGCCGCCGGGAGTGCGAGGCGGCCGCCGCGGCGCTCGGGCTCAGCAGCCTGCGAGACGCAACCGAAAGTGACCTGCCTCGGATCAAGAATCCGGTTGAACGGCGCCGAGCCCAGCACGTCGTGACGGAGAATTCGCGGGTCCTGCAGGCCGCCGACGCGCTTCGCCGGCGCTCGCCACGAGGCCTCGGTCCGCTTCTCTATGCATCTCATGAGAGCCTTCGCCTCGATTTCGCGGTAAGCTGCCGGGAGCTTGACTGCCTCGTGGAGCTCGCCGCCGGGATGCCGCAGGTGATCGGCGCGCGAATGATGGGCGGCGGCTTCGGCGGCTGCGTGCTGGTCCTGGTGGAGGCGACCGGTGTCGATGACGTGCAGCAGCACCTGGCGGAGGGCTATGCCGACGAATTTCATAAGTCCGCCGAGTTCTACCGCGTCCGCTCCGTGGACGGCGTGATGCCGGAGCGAGCGTCCTGATGCCGCTGAATGATTGCTTGTCGATCTTTCCCGTCCAGGCACTAAATCGCCAGGAGCTGAATGCCGGCTGGCGAATGGCCATAGCGACGCTCGGCGAAGGGGAAGACCGGGGCTTTTCCCGGATCGACTTCGACGATGACGCCTGGGCGCCGGTGCCGGTGCCGCGCTTGCACGGCGCTACGACGGGTAACGAGGCAATTTGGTATCGGGTGCGTTTTCCGCGGCCGCGCCACCGGCAACGGACGCTCGTGCGCTTCGAAGGCGCGTTCCTCGTGGCGAACGTCTGGCTGAACGGCCGCTTGCTCGGCAGCCACTACGGGTACTTCGCGCCGTTCAGCTTCGATATTTCGTCGTTCCTGCTCGAAGAGAACGTCCTGGCGGTTTGCATCGAAGCGCCCGTCGAGACCGACCTTGGCGCGAAGCGCCACCTGATGGGCCTCTTCAATGACTCGGATACGAAGCCCTATCCCAGCCGTGAGCTAGGGCGGCTTGGAGAACAGTATGTCTGGCACGTCCCGATGGGGCTCTGGCGGCCCGTGCTGCTCGAGCAAGTCGGCCACGTCGTCGCCGAATGGGTCCACTGTGAGCCTCGTATTGAACAGGGAGATCTCGCGCGGCTGGCGTTACGCATCCGGCTGCGCAATCTCGATGGCCGGATCATGACCGGCGAGCTGGGCATCCGTATTGTCGGGCAAAACTTCGAGATCGCAGCGCCGCTGGAGATGCGCCGCGCCTTTCGCCTCAATGGCCATGATGTCCAGGACGTCCTGGTTGAGCTCGCGTTGCCGGAGCCGCAGCTCTGGTCTCCGTGGGCGCACGGCGAGCCGGCGCTCTATCGCGCTGAGCTGGAGGTCACCGCCGACGAGCGGCGCAGCGCAAGCCTGCGAGAAACATTCGGCATCCGCGATGTCGGGTTACAAACGAGGGCTGAAGGCTGGACATACACCCTGAATGGCCGGTCGATGTTCATGCGCGGCGCCAATTACTGCTCAGAATTTTTTCTTGATGCGGCCGGCGACGAGTTATTGAAATCCGACTTGGAGCTGGCGAAACAGGCCAACATGGACATGCTGCGACTGAACGGGCACGTCGAGGCCCCGGCGCTGTACGACGCCGCGGATCAGGCGGGACTCGTGATCTGGCAGGATATGCCGCTGATCGGCTCCTACGTCCATCGGGCCGATGTTCGATCGCTGGCGTTCTTTCGCGAAGCCGTCATGTCGCAAGCCGAGGAGCTCGTCCACGTGCTCTTCAACAAGCCGTCCGTCATTTGCTATGCGGTTCACGCCGACCCGCCCTGGAGCCGGTCACTGGCCTGGCTGGGGGAGAGGCACACGGAGCAACTCAATCGCGACGTGGACGAAGAAGCCGCGACGCTGATGCGCACGCTCGACCCATCGCGGCCGGTCCTCGCCGGGGCCGGCGACCAGGACCTGCACTGCGGCCAGGGCTGGTCCCAGGGACACTGGCGAGACCTGGCGGGTCTGAGCCCGGCGTTTGTCTCCGAAGTCGGCGCCCAAGCGCTGCCGAACGCGAACTCGCCGGTCTGGCGCCACCTGAACCGCGGCTGGCCGGTTGCGGACGACGACGAGAGCTGGCGCTACGCCGGTTATCAACCTGCCGAATGGGCGCGGAGCGGCATCGGCCCGCCGTCGGCACACCCGAGCCGCGATGCGTGCGTGCGAGCCAGCCAGGAGTACCAGGCGCACGTGTTGCGCTTCGCGATCGATCGCTTTCGGCGGCAGAAGTTCGCGCATTGCGGCGGCGTCTTGATTTTCCAGCTCGTCGACAGCTTTCCGGCGATCACGGCCTCGATCATTGATCACGCGCGTCGGCCCAAACGCGCCTACCGGGCCGTCGCCGACGCGTTTACGCCGCTATTTCTGACGATCGACCTGCCGGAGAACCAGGCGGCCGTCGACGGCCTGCTGCTCCGACTGCCGCGAGGCCGGCTGCAGCATTTGCGCATTGTCTGCGTGAACGACGACCCTGGACGCCACGGTCGCGCGCGCCTGCGCTGGCGCATCGAGCGCGAGCGCGCGCACGAGACAAGCCCTTGGCGCGAGGTCCGTGGCTGGTTCGCAAAGCGTCGCTTCCGCGGCCACGACTGGATCACGATTCCGGATCAGCTCGACCCAGCGGCCGTCATTGCCGAGCCCGTCGTCCGGCTGCACGCCGACGGGGTCTATCGCGTCACGGCCGAGCTGGAAGTCTCCGGCCAGGTCGTCGCCCAGATGGAGCATCGTTTTCTCGTTGGCGATCCGCCGCGGCCAACTGACAATCTCAGCGCACGTCGCTCGGGCCGGCTGGCTCAACGGGCTGTTGAGCCGCTGGTGGAAGTTCGACGCTAGCCGGCAAGCCGTTTAATTGGCAGATCTGCGCATAAAGCCGCGCGCTTGGGCGCGGCCGGCGCTCCTGGGTCACCGGATCGCACGCGATCAGGCCGAATTTCGCGCTGTAGCCCTCTGCCCACTCGAAATTGTCGAAGCACGTCCAGTGAAAATAGCCGCGCACCGGCGAGCCGGCCTCGATCGCGCGGAGCATGGCGCCTACGTGAGTCAAGACATACTCGGGCCGCAGGGCGTCCTGGCTATCCGCGATGCCATTTTCGGTGACGTAGATTGGCAGCCTCTCACGTTCGAGCGATCGCAACGTCCGGTACAGGCCTTCGGGATAGAGCTCCCAGTTCAGGTCCGACCGAAGCGCGTGGGCCGGGAGCATCCGCTCGCCGAACAGTTCGGCGCGATAGCGATGATTGAATTTCACGAGCTCGCGGGTGTAGTAATTCAGGCCGATGAAGTCCTGGCTCTGGCGCGGCCCGCTGGCCCGGCCCGCCCGCGTCAATGGAAACACCAGCCTCCCGAGTCGTAGTGATTTCAAGATCGTCTCGTTGAAGACGCGATTAAAAGCTGCGGCCACCGCGCGGTCCTGGGGCATCAACCGGCGCGCCGGATCGAAGACCCGTAAATGATGCGCGAGGCCGATCTGATGCTCTGGATCGCGAGCCTTGATGCGCTCGTACGCCATCCAATGGGCGCGCAGCAGGTTCACGAGGACCCGGGCGGCGGCGCCCAGGTTACGCGTCCCCGGCGGCCAGTCGCCGCGGAGATAGCCCTGGTAGGCAATCACGGTCGGCTCGTTGATCGTGATCCACAAGCGTGCGAGGTCTCCAAGTTCGTCCGTGACGCGCGCGGCGAACCGGGCAAAGTAGTCGGCTGTTTCAGGGGCGTCCCAGCCGCCGGCCTTCGCGATCCAGGTTGGGTTGGTGAAGTGGTGCAGGGTGACGACCGGCTCCATGCCGCGGGTACGCAAAGCCTGAAGGACATCCCGATAATGCGCGATCGCCGTCGCCGAAAACTCCCCGGGCGCCGGCTCGATCCGAGACCACTCGAGAGAAAATCTATGCGCGTTCTGGTGCAACGATCGCAGCAAGTCAAAATCACTCGCGTAACGTTCAAATTGCTGGCAGGCACGGTCCGACCGGTCGCCGTTCTTGATATGCCCCGGCACCTGTTCCCAGGCCCACCAGTCGTTGGCATGGTTGCCACCCTCGACTTGATGCGCCGCCGTGGCCGTGCCCCAAAGAAATTTCTCCGGAAAGCGGCCGGCGATCATGGCTGCTGGGCGATGATCGCCAACACGATGCCCAGAATAATCAGCGCGAGCAGCAGGACGAACACTGCGCCGATGGGCCCGACGACGGCGGCGACGGCGCGCTCCGTCGATATCCCGTAGTGATCTCGGGTCGCAAACACGAGCAGCGCGTTCTGCCAGACGAAAATCCCCACAGCGACGAGGCCGGCGAGCTGGCTGAACGATGCCTCGGCCTGGGCGGCGCCCTGCAGCTTGAGGAGTGCGTCCACCAGCGCCACCGGGAGCGCGACCAGGCCGACGAGCGCGGCGTAGCCGACGAGTTTCACCATGCCGGCAAACTCACCGCGTCCCCCCAGGGTCCTGGCAATCACGTGAATCAACCCGGCCGCGGCAATCCAGAGAATCGAACTGATCACGATGCCATACACGGGTAGAGCGAAGCGATGCATGTAGACCCAACGAGCGTAGATATCGGCCCCCTGCGCCGTCAGCGACGGCAGCGACCCCAGATTCGCTAGCGGGCGAAACGGCCCGAGCGCGCCCAACTCGGCGACGGCCGCCGGCAGCATGACAGACAGTGCCAGAGCCGCCAGGCCCTGAGCGAGGCGCCGGCGAGCGTCGATGGCACGGAGGGCCGAAAACGGATGACGGACCAGCTCGACCAGGTCCGTCCACAGGAACATCGCCGGGCATTGTAGCCGGAACCCACCTATAATCCCGCGAGGTCATGTCCGATTCAGCGACTGATGCCCCGATCGCTGGGCTGGCGGATCGGACGACGGGCCTGGTCGGCTGGACCATCGCGTGGCGGGCCGCCAGCGCGGTCGCGACACTGGCGCTGGGGGCGTTCCTGATACGACAACTGCCGGCCAGCGAGTATGGCCGCTACACGTTTGTCCTCAGCGTTCTGGTCTATATAGCTTTGCTGGCCACCTTCGGCCAGGACCAGGGTCTACTTCGCTATCTGCCCGAGGTCCTGGGTCGGGGCGACCGCGCCGCCGCGCAAGATTTATTGCGCAAAAGCGCCATTGCCGTCGTGGCTGTGTGGGTGCTCACCAGTGCGGCGGTCTTCGCGTTACGGCCCATGATCGACAGCGTCCTGCGGGCCCACGTCGCCGACCTGCTGGCCCTTGGCACGGTGTTGCTGCTCGGCGGCATTGCCACCGGAGTCCTGTCGTTTGCCCTCGTCGCGGTCTATGACATGCGCACCCAGGCGATCGCCACGCCGATTGCCGGTGCATTGACGCTGGCGCTGGCTGTGATTGTCCTGCGTCGTGGCGACGGACTAAACGGCGTCTTGGTCGCGGGCGCGATCGGCCAGTCAGCGCTGGCCGGATTTTATTTTCTTGTCCTGATGCGGCGCATTAATCGAGCAAGGGGCATCCCGGGCGACCGGGTGGGCTGGCGGCGATTGCTGGTCTACGCCAGCGGCTGGCTGCCCAGTCTATTGATCGCGTCGGCCGTCGGCCTCCAGTTCGAGAATATTTTTCTCCTGCGATTCGCCGGTTCGGAGGCCGTCGCCTATTACGACACCGGGTACGGGATCCCCCAGAGACTTGTTTCGTTGATACCAAGCTTGCTGACGGGCGCCTGGGTCGTGGGCACGCTCGAAGGCTGGCGTCATGAGTCGGACCGCATTCGGACGTCAGTCATCGCCTTTTACAAGGGCATTTTCCTGGTGGCTTTCCCGCTGGCCTTCGCGGGAGTTGCTCTGCTGGGTCCCGTGATCAGGCTATATACCTCCGGCCGTCTGCCTCCGGCCGAGCGAATCGCGCCCCTAATGCTCGTGTTTTTCATTGGTGCGTTGTTGGCGACCCCCTGGGGCCTGGTTGTCCGCGTGCGAGAGCTGGCCTGGCTGAACGCGTTGATCACGATCGCGCAGCTAGGCTTTGCAGGCATCGCGGACTTCTGGCTCATCCAGCGCTATGGACTCGGGGGTGCCGTGGCCGCCGTCGGATTGACGACGGCCTTGACACTCGCATTGACGTTCGTTGCGTGGCGGGCGTTTGATCGAGCGACGTTGGATATTCCATGGCGCTATGCCATCCGGTGTCTTGTGGCCGCGTCGCCGTATTTGCTGTTACTGCCACTGGCATTCATGCGCCTTCCGACGCGAGTTCTGGTCGTGGTTGTCACTCTGGCGACAGCCCTGACGACGGTCGGCTGGGCCTACTTGATACGACGACTCGGCTTGCTGTCCGTAGATGAGGTCCCGTTGCTGCATCAGAGCCGGCACGGGCCGGTCAGGCTCGCCCTGCGATACCTCGCGCCAGCCGCGCGCCGCTAGGGCCTGAAGACGACGGCCATGTTGTTGAAGTCGCGCCAGCTGGTCTCAAACGTCCACTTGCTGACCCAGTACTGGCTGCCGAACTGGTCGTCGTTGACACGGACGCTGGTCGACGAGACGCCCGTGAGTATCACCGAATGCTCGGCCAGAGAATATCTAATGCTGCGGCCGTCCCAAGCGGTCCACGTCCGCACGGCGGGCCGCGACCATCTGGCTTCCATCCAGATCTGGACCGGGTGTCCCGCGGCGAGCTCGGCATAGACCGTCGCGGGCGAGAATCCCTCGCCGCCGTACGCATTGGGCACTCCGTGGGAGCGAGCAATAGACAGAATCACCGGGTAGTACACGCCGTAGCCGGTCAGGTTGCTCTCACTGCCATTGACGTTGCCCACGAAGTTGGTGTACGGGTCACCCCAGTGCAGGACGCCGCTGATCCACTGGGCGGCGCGAAGGTCCGGATTCTCGTAGGCGAACAGCGAGTCTTGAGAGTAGTAATGGCCGTAGTAGGCGAGCCCCATCTGCAGCGCCGCGGTCTCGCAATTTAAGTTCCGGGTCTGTCGATAGATCGGCACGGGAATCGTCACGTACCCGGCGGACGGCGCCCAGGCTACGGAGGCCGCAGCAACGGGCGCTGGGGCCGGCGGGACGTACTGCTCGTAGATCTCCGTCGGCGCCAGTGGCGCCTCGAGATCGAGTCCGTGCTTGATGCGACTGATGGCGACCTGTTGCCCGGTGAAAGGCAACGCCTGGGCCACGGCCGTCGGCGGCGCTGCTGGGTGCGGCCGAACCGGGCTCAGGAACAGACTGCCGGCCATCGTGCCGCCAATAACGGTCATGGACGCGAACGTGCTGATTTTCATGAATTCCCCACGCGTTGCGTTCAACCTAACGGCGCTCCGTTGCGATGGTGATTTCGTCGGTGGAATCGTCTTCGAGCCGTGACGCCAGCGTTTCGCTCGGGCCTCGTGGCGTTACTATCTGGAGACTTGCTGACAGACAAAGTCGCGATTGTTACGGGAGCGGGACGCGGCATCGGTGAGGGGATTGCCCGCAAGCTGGCCAAAGATGGCGCAATCGTCGTCTGCGCCGATGTGAACGAAACCGACGCGACGAGCGTCGCATCGGGTCTGAGCCCCGCCGGCCTCGGCGTGAGACTTGATGTGTCCATTGCCTCTGAGTGCGATGCCGTCGTCCGGAACGTCCACGGGCGCTATGGCCGGCTGGACATCCTGGTGAACAACGCGGGGATCAATCGCGACGCGATGCTCCACAAGATGACGGACGAGCAGTGGCACCAGGTCATCGCGGTTGATTTAACTGGCGTTTTCTTTATGACCCGGGCGGCGAGCCGCATCATGCGCGCGGCAGGCTCGGGCCGGATTGTGAATATTTCTTCGGCAAGTTGGATGGGCAACATCGGCCAGGCGAACTACGCGGCCGCCAAGGCGGGCGTCGTGGGCCTGAGCCGAACAGCGGCGAAGGAGCTCGCGCGCTCCCAGGTGACCGTCAACGCCATCTGCCCGGGCTTTATCGACACCGTGATGACCCGAAGCATCCCTGACGTAATCCGTCAGCAGCAGGTCACGAAGATCCCATTGGGCCGCGCGGGCGAGCCAGCCGACGTCGCGGCCCTGGTCGCCTTCCTGGCATCTGACGAAGCGGGCTATATCACGGGCGAAGTGATCAACGTCGGCGGCGGCTACGTGTTGTGAGACTCGCCTCGGTCCAGGAGGCCGTCGCGGCGATCCCCGACGGCGCGACCCTTGCCGTCGATGGGTTCACGCTGATGGGGGTTGCCGAGGCTCTCTACGAGGGCATCGAAGACAACTTTCGCAAGACCGGCCACCCGCGAGATCTCGTGATCGTCCATGCCGCAGGACAATCGAATCGAAAAATCGGCTTCGAGCACTTCGCCGTGGAGGGCCTGGCGAAACGTATCGTCGGCCCGCACTGGGGCCTCATGCCCAAGATGTCGGCGTTCCTGGGCCAGGGCCTGGCCGAGGCCGTGTGCTTGCCACAGGGGCAAATCGCCACGCTCTATCGTGCGATTGCCGCGGGCCGGCCCGGGAACCTGACGCGAATCGGCCTCGGGACTTTCGTGGATCCCCGAATCGAAGGTGGCAAAGTCAACCAGCCCGCCCGCGACCACGCACCGGACTACGTCACCATCCAACGCATTGACGGCCAGGACTTCATGTTCTATCGCAGCTTCAAGATTGACGTCGGCATTTTTCGTGCCAGCGCGGTCGACCAAGGCGGCAACTGCTCTTTGGATGAAGAGGCGGTGACCCTGGATGCGCTCGCCATCGCCCAAGCGGCGCACAACTCTGGCGGTCTCGTGATCTGCCAGGCGAAAAAGCTCGTCGCCCGTGGAGCCATCGCGCCAAGACACGTAGGTATTCCCGGCTGTCTGGTCGATCTCGTTGTCCAGGCGCCTGATCCCGAACGCCAGCATCGACAGTCCGACGGCATATTTTTCGATAGCGTCTATATCTCGGCGTCGTCGGGTGCCGAATTGCCGCGCGCGGAGTTTTCTACCCGGCTCGCGATCGGCCGCCGCGCAATTAGATATTTGCATCGGGGCGATATCGTGAATATTGGCACCGGAATTCCGGGCGATAGCATCGGCCCTGCGCTCGCCGAGGCCGGGTTGTCCGACGCAATTACGCTCACGGTCGAGTCCGGGGTCTACGGCGGCGTGCCGGCCGGCGGCGTCGATTTCGGGATCACGGCGCATCCCACGGCGATCATTCCGCACGCCAGCCAGTTTGATTTTTACAATGGCGGCGGCCTCGACGCCACGTTCATGGGCGCCGGCCAGGTCGATCAACACGGCAATGTCAACGTGAGCCGCCTCGGTGGCCGCGTCATTGGCGCCGGCGGCTTCATAGACATAACCCAGAGCGCAAGACTCGTTTGCTTTTGCTTCACCCTCGAGGGCAGGAACGAAAAATTTGTCAAGCAGGTCGAGCATTTGACGTTCAGCGCCGAGCAAGCGCGACGAAATAATCAGCAAGTCCTGTACGTGACGGAACGTGCGGTCTTCAAGCTTGAGCCTGATGGCCTCGCCCTGATCGAACTTGCACCGGGCCTCGAGATCAAAGACGTCCTCGGACAGATCCCTTTTCGAGTAAGAGTTCAGGAGCCGGTGGCGCGAATGCCCGAAGATATCTTTCGGCCGACCGTGGCGCCCTTCGACCTGCCGAAGCTACCGGCAGGCAAAATACGAGTGTCCTAGGGCCGTTAGCTCAGGTGGTTAGAGCGGCCGGCTCATAACCGGTTGGTCGAAGGTTCGAGTCCTTCACGGCCCATCAAAAACTCGACCCGTCAGAGCTTTTTTTCGAGACATATGCTCGTCGGCGAGGTCGCGTACTCCCCCCAACAGTCGACCTGCGTGAAGCCAGCGCCGCGATACAACGCGAGCGCGTCTGCAGAGTAACTGCCGGTCTCGAGCACGAGGCGCCCCGCACCGAGCTGCCGAGCGGCGGCCTCCAGGCTGGCCAGCACAGCCCGGCCAACGCCACGACCTCGTTGATCGGGCTCGACGTACATTCGCTTTACTTCGGCAGTCGTCGGGTCGACGAGCCTAATGGCGCCGCAGCCGACGGCTCGGTCACCGTCGCGCGCAATCAGGAATGTCCCCCGGCCGCCTTCGAGATGCTGGGCCTTGAGGTTTGGCCCGAAGCGCTGCTCCGGCGGATAAAGCTCGGCGAGGCCGGCGTCCAGCGCAGCGATGAGTCGCTGCGCATCGCGGGAATCAAACGCTTCGGCGTTGATCGAAAGGCTCAAGCCGCGATTATGTCCGTTGGCGCCAGTTCGGGCAACCCCCGCGAGTGCTAGGGTCGCCACGTGCCAGACAGTCAGTCATTCGATGGCTTCGCAGCCGACTACGATCGCTTCTCTCGTCTGGAGCCCCAACGGCTCGTACATTGGTTGCTCACGCAGTTGCCCGCCCATGGTGGCCGGGCTCTGGATGCCGGCTGTGGGTCCGGGCGCCACACGCGGGCGCTCGCCGAGCATTTCGACGACGTCGTCGGCGTCGATATCAGTGAGCCCCTGATCGACATCGCTCGCCAGCGACCCGGGCCGCATCTTCGATATCTCGCGAGGGATCTGATGGCTTTTACGGACGGTGCTGGGTTCGATCTGGTGTTCAGCTCGGCGACCCTGCATCATGTCTCGGACCTGGACGCGGCGCTCCTGCATCTACGAGGCATGGTCAGGGCCGGCGGCACCGCGATATTGATCGACAACGTCGCCTCGCAGCCGACGCCGCCGCGCTGGGTTCATGTCGCTGGGGCTGTACGCAACGTTCCCACGGACGTGGTACGTCTCGGCTGGTCGCAGTCCGCCTGGCTATTGAGATTCAGAATCAGCGTACCGTGGCTGGATCACCTGGCGGGCGATCGCTATCTTTCGCGCCAAGCATTCGAGCGACGCTACGGATCGATCTTTCCAGAAGCGCGCTTTGAGAATCTTGGCTACGCGCATGCGCTCGTCTGGGCAAAGAAAAACCCCGCGACTGTTGCGCGGGGTCGTGAGGTTCGCCGAGAGCCCTAGGAAACGATGTCAGGCCGAACCGTCCCAGATACAACGGCGATCGCCCAGAATCCTTCCCAGCCCCATCCGGTCCGACGCGCGGTGGGTCCCAAGCGACAACCGATGACGCATGATCTCCGTGACTCAGGCCGATGGCGGCGACTCAGGCAGTCGCGCCTGGCTCAAGCCGAGCGTGCGCTCGGCAGCCCTCTTCGTGCACCATCCGGTGATGCGGCCGGCACAAGAGCGCCAGGTTGGGCAGGGCCGTTGCGCCGCCTCGGGTCCACCAGACAAGGTGATGCCCGTCACACCAGATCGGCGGCCGTGTGCAGCCGGGAAAGACGCAGTGCCGGTCGCGCGATTCGAGCGCGCGCCGGGTCGGCGCGGGAAGGGTCCGGCTGGCGTGATTGAGCTCATAGTCGAGCTCGCCCTGGCCGGTGATGCGAACGATCGCGCTATCGCAGGCATAGCGCTGCACGGTCTCGGCCGGCACCGTGCCGCCGCCCTCGAGCTCGCCCGCAGGTGCGCCCTTGGTGCCGGCCAGGGTGTCGAGGCTGGCCCGGATGATCAGTTGCGGACGCGGCCCTGCGCCGTCCCGTTTGCTCCCTGAGCCGTGCCGGCAGAGTTCCATGAGCGCGTCCGCGCTGCGCTGGCCAAAGCTGCGCGCGTCGTCCTTGATCGGCTTCATGAACGCCTGCAGCGCGGTGCGCAGCGTCGCGCCGCCTTCGGCATCGAGCACGCCATCGAGCCGGACCAGGCCGTCGACGGGCTCACTGATGTGAAAGTAGCGCCGTTTATAGGCGTGATTGGCCTCGGCGAGTGCCCCGGCGGCATCTACCCGGTGCTCGAAGTTCTTGGCGACGGCGGTGAACTGGCCCGGGTCCATGGTCTGGGCCACCTGCAGAAGGCTGGCCTCCTCTTTGCGGACGGCGGCCGTGCCCACGTGCTCGGCGGTGCGGGCCAGGACGGCAACGTGCTGAAAGCCGAGGTCGCCATTCGCGAACGCGGCCTCGGTCTTGGGCAGCTTCTCGAGCTGGCGCGCGATCTCCACGCGCTCCAAGGCGGCGCCGCCGGAGAGCTTGCACTTCCAGCGCAGCCAGGCCGTCAGCGAGAGAGCACCGTCGACCCTGTACTCGCCCGACTTGTCGAAGCGGCGCACCCCTGTGGCGAAGACGGCCTCCAGCGGGTCAATGCCAGTCTCGCGAATCTGGATTAGCGCTTCGCCCAGCGCCTCGCCGTCTGCCTCCCGAACACAGGCCGACATGGCCTTGACCGCGGCCCGGAGCGACGCCACGGCTGCGTCGAAACGGTGGGCTCCCTGAGTTCGTTGGACCTCGACCGCGGCCATGCTTTAAGCGTGCACCATGACCGCGACAGCTGTCTGTCGCAACGCGTCACGATTCAAAAATCATGCGGCGACGAACGGCCCGGGCGATCCCAGCGGGGTTTACTGATCGTTACTCGCGATGCTGGGCTTCGTGGTCCTCGGTGATGTACTGCTCGACGAGCTTGGCGCCAATCCCGACGTCATCGAGCG
>DATNNA010000141.1:0-17541 GCA_035602075.1 Binatus sp. (SeqCode)
GGCGCGCTGATGGCGCTGGCGCTCGTGCTGATGACGCCCTTGCTGGCGTTTGCCCGCGCCGGCGGCGGCGGCCACTTCAGTGGTGGCGGGGGCGGCGGTAGCTTTGGCGGCGGCGGCAGCTTTGGTGGCGGTGGCGGCGGATTCGGCGGTGGCGCGTTCCTCTTGCCGTTCTTCCTTTTCGGGGGCGGCGGCGGTGGGTTCATCTTCTTCCTCATCATCCTGTTCGGTCTCTGGCAGGCCTATCGCCGGATGAGCATCGGCAATCCCGTGCAGGCCTCGAACTGGGGCCCGGCGTATTCACCGATGGCCCAGATGCGTTCGACCATGAGCGAGGACCTGGCATCGCTGCAGGCCAAAGACCCCAACTTCAACCAGCAGATGTTCCTCGATCGGGCGCAGGCCGCGTTCTTTGCCCTGCAGAAAGCCTGGATGGACCGCAACCTGGAGCCGGCCCGTGTGTACATGTCTGACGGCATCTACCGCCGCTGGAAGAATCAGATCGATGCCATGATCGCGGCCCACAAAAAGAACATCCTCGACAACCTGGTCATCGGTGGGGTGCAGCTCGTCAAGGTCCAATCCGATCCGAACTTCGACTCCATCACAGTCCGCATCGATGCCAGCGCGGCGGACTACGAGGTGGACGAGAGCAGTGCCAACAAAGTCATCTTCGGCTCCCGCAACGACCAGCCGTTTACGGAGTACTGGACCTTTACGCGCAGTGGCGCCGCGCGCACAAAAGCGGGGGAAGCGGCAGAGGTCACCCAGTGCCCCAACTGCGGCGCGCCCTTGTCGATCAACGAGTCGGGTGTCTGCAGCTATTGCAAGGCGACGGTGACCAGCGGACAGTTCGGATGGGTTCTCGACAACATCACGCAAGCATCGGAGTGGCAAGGATGAACGAACAAGACGCACCGCCTCCGGATAGCACGCTACCGCGCATCCCCGATCCGCCGCGCGCCGAGCCGGCGGCGCCCGCGAGCGCAACCGACCGAAGCGGCTGGTCGCAGCCGCCGGCACCCCAGTCACCTGGCCCGCCGGGAGCCTTTAACGACCGTCCGGCCGCGCCGCTCGGCGCGCCACTACCACCCGGTGCCGGCTCACCGGTCCAGCCCGGACCGCCGATGTCGGTCCAGGCACCGATCAAGGACACGAGCATCAACATGATCGCCGTGCTGGTCGGCGCGGGGATTGTGGTCCTCGTGATCATCGTCGTGCTCGTTCTGATCGTCGCCTTCGCCCACCGCTAGATCTTGGCGTAGACTACTACACAAAGATGTAGTAGTATAGAGAAGCGATGGCTGCGCCGGACGAGCCGGGCCTGCTGGCTGCCCTCGTCGGGCGGCGGGGCGATCTGACGGGGGTCAGAGCGCTATTGGCGGAAGGGGGCATCGTGGAGCGGCAGCCCGGCGATCTGCGGGCGTCCGCTCGACGGCACGGCTTCCGGCCCGCCCAGGTGCGGCGGCTCTTCATGGTGCGGGAGCTCGCCCGGCGCTGGCACGTGCCGGCCGATAGCGCCGCCCCGGCGGTCACCTCGCCGCGGGAAGCGCTCCTGCAGTTCCAGGAACTCCGCAGCAGCCTGAAGGAGTGCTTCTCGGTCCTCTACCTGAATACCCGCAACCAGCCCGTCGGCTGCGAGAAGGTCGCCGTGGGAGGCCTCAACGTCGCCGCCCTGCAGCCGCGCGAGGTCTTCGGGCCGGCGCTCACGCTGGGAGCCGCGGCCGTCATCCTGGCCCACAATCACCCCTCGGGCGACCCAACGCCCAGTCCGGAGGATCTGGCGGTCACCCGCCACCTCCAGGAGGCTGGCCGGCTACTCGGAGTGGAGGTCCTTGATCACCTGGTGGTATGCGCCGAGCGCTTCCGCAGCCTGCGGGAGTCGGGCGCCCTCTAGATGTGATAGTGGCGCTGTCAGCGGTTGAGTTCCTTGGACAAGTCGACAGTCACATCGAGCCCCGGCAGTGAGAGAATAGGGGGGCTCGCCTGCCGGCGGGCACGGCCCAGACGGGGCAGGAAAACCGACCACTGAGCGATGGTCGGTTTTCTGTTTTCAGCGGGTTCGGGGAACAATTCCCTCCCCGCGTGCGGGGGAGGGTCAGGGTGGGGGCACTACACCCGATCGATTCTGGTTAACAACCAGCCAAACTTTCCACTGATCACGGCTGCATCGCAGGAGGGACAGATGCTGGTGATGTCGACGTTAACCGCTGCGCCGCAGTTCGGACACGCCTGCGACGTGATCGTCCCCGGCCGGCCGGTCTCCGCGCTCGACGGGCGCTGAAAGATCCAATCTTCAGTCCAGTCCCAGGGTTGGGTATCACCACGGATCACGTTCCCACCGGCGTCGACGTCATAGTCGGCGGAGTTGGCGTTGATGCGCACCGTGACGGTGTCGAAGCCGCTGCCGCTGACCGCGCCGGCGACGACCGCACTCGTAAACCGGAGTTCGCTCAGCACGTTGCGCCATCCCTTTCCCTTGTAGGCGCCGATCTGGGCCTTTTGCTCCTCCCAGATCAGCGAGGCCATCACGCCCTGGCTCAGCGCCGGCTTGAGAGCGGTCCACGCCTCGAGGACCGCAAAGAACAATCGCTGCACCTGCGCGAGGAAGACGTTCTCGTCGAATGCTGGGTCGTGGGCCTGGATGGCGACGACGCCGCCGATCTTGCCGTCGACTCCATCACTCTCGATGTTGGGGGCCCATGATCCCGGCATCACCTGCCCATACCACTGGCGGCTCGGACGATGCAGCGGGCCGCCCTCGGATGTGAGGTAACCTTGGCTGGCCGCCGCCTCGCCTTCGGTAAGCCAGTCCGTCAGGTCTTTGAACCGATCGACCAGGCCGATACCCAGTGCGACGCTATTTCCCTCCCCCCGCTTGCGGGGGAGGGCAGGGTGGAGGCTAGCTCGTCCGGAAGAACTCGGTAATCTGACCGGTCCCGTAGTCGCCGACCAGCAGGCCACCGTCGGGAGCCTCGGTGATGGCCAGCGGATGCGAGAACCCGACCGCGAAATCGGTCACCTGCCCGCGCTCGCTTGCGCCGGACCCGGAGAGCACCACCCGTAAGACCCGGCGGCCGGTTGGACCGCCGACGTTGGCGCCCCACTCGGTGACGAAGGCGTTGTCGCTGTAATCCGCGCCAAACTCGGCGCCGTCGTAAAAGACAATGCCGTCCGCTGACGTGTGCGGCGCGAAGACCGCGACCGGTGGAGCGACGCCTGCGCAGCTGCCATGCAGACTGCCATCTGGAAAGGCCGGCCAGCAGCGTGGCCATCCCGCGTCTTCGCCGTCGGTCACCCGCAAGAGATGGTCGGCCGGCTGCGTGCCCAGGTTGTCCTGGCCGTTGATCATGACGTAGGCTTCGCCCGTCGAGGCACGAAGCGCGAGACCGTAGGGATTGCGGGTGCCCCGGACCACGACACCGGCATAGCTCCAGTCACTGTGAAAGCGCAGCACGCTCGCGCTTCTCGAGTCGGCCTCGTTGCAAACGTCGCAAGTCGACCCGACCCCCAGGAGAAAGTCGCCGTTGGGCATCGGGAGGATCCAGTCGTTCTGGTGGTTGCCGACCGGCAACCCGCTGACCATCGCGCCGCCGCCAGACAGCGCGCCATTGTTGAGGTGATAGGCGCGGACGCTGCCGCGGACCGACAGGTAGAGATCACTCCCTCGCCAGGCCAGGCCCAGCGCCGTGGGCAGTCCGGAGAGTAAGGTCTGCGGCCCGGCGCCCGGTGATGGCACCACGGCGAGCGAGCCGCCAGCCCTCAGCACGTACAGTCGGCCATCCGGTCCGAAGGCCATGGCCGTGGTTGCGCCGAGGCCGCGCGCGTAGACGTACGCCGAAAAGCCGGGCGCCGCGCCGAATCCCCCAGCGCCCGCGAGGTTCGGCGGGGGCGGGAGCGGCGTGGGCGTCGGCGTGGGCGTGGGCGTCGGCTTCGGCGTCGGCGTCGGGGTGTTGCGGGGTGACGCGGTCGGGGTCCCCTTGGCGGTCGGCTGGCCGCAGCCAACGAAGAGCAGTGCGACCAGCGCCACCATCGTCCGGCGCCTCACGAGAGCGGGGGAATCGTCAAGACAATCTTGCCGAAGTGTTCGCCGTGCTCGAGCAGCTCCTGCGCCTGGGCCGCCTGCTCGAGGGGGAGCGTGCGGTCGACGATGGGCCGGACGGTCTTGGCCGCCAGCAGCCGGTTCAGCTGCTCCCAGTCGTGTCGCGTCCCCATCGTCGAGCCGTAGATCGTGATTTGCTTCGTGAAGATGCGGCGGATGTCCTCATCCGGCTTGGGGCCCGACGTGGCGCCACAGGTGACGAGCCGGCCGCCGCGTGCCAGCGCCCGAATGCTCCCGGCCCAGGTCGCCGCGCCGACGTTTTCGATCACGACGTCGACGCCCCGCTTCTCCGTGATGCCCCAGACCTCCTTGGAGAAGTCGGTCGTCTTGTGGTTGATCAGCACGTCGGCCCCCATCGCCTTGGCCCGCTCGAGCTTCTCTTGGCTGCTCGAGGTCACGAAGACCCGCGCCCCAACGTGCTTGGCGATCTGCAGCGCGGCCAGGGCCACGCCGCCGCCGATCCCGAGGATGAGGACCGACTCGCCCGGCACGACTCGAGCCTTGGTGACCACCATCCGCCACGCCGTCAGGAAGACCAGCGGGAAGGCGGCGGCTTCCTCGAAGCTCAAGCCATCCGGGATGGGCCGCAGGTTGACTTCCGGCATGACGACCGCCTGCGCGTAGGTGCCGTCACGGTGCTCGCCGAGGATCTCCCACCTGTCGCAGAGGCTGTGCTCGCCCCGAGCGCAGTAGTCGCAGGTGCCGTCGCTCAGGCCCGGGTCGAAGAAAACGCGGGTGCCGATTGGATACCGGTTCGCGCCGGGACCGTTCGCCGCCACCACCCCGGCGCCGTCCGCGCCGCCGATGTGGGGGAGGGGTACCTTCGGTACGCCGCCGCTGCGGGTGAAGAGGTCGAGATGGTTGAGGGCGGCCGCACGAAGCGCAACCAGCACCTCGCCGGGGCCGGGCTCCGGGGTCGGCGCGTCCTCGTAGTGAAGCACCTCGGGGCCACCGTGCTGGTGGAAGCGAATCGCCTTCACGTCGCGTCATGCTACTGGAGCCGTTACACGGCGACTGAGAGGCACGAAAGAAAGTCACGGACGGTGACGTTGCAGTATCGAAACCCACAATCGGCATCGTGGTTGTGTCAAAAAATATGACCTATAATGTCGCGCACGTGACAGCCGACCCCGAGATTCAACTGCTGAACCGGCTCGGCGGTCTGTTCTCCGCCTCGCTCTCACTGAACGAAAACATCGAGGCGATGCTGCGCGCCACCTCCCAGATGGTGCAGTTCGACGCAGCCACCGTCTTTCTGCTCAACGAGGGGACGCGCGAGCTGACCGCCACCGCTACCTACCCGCACCGCGACATGGTGCCCCACATCGCCCGTTTCGTCCTCGGCGACGGCATCCTTGGCTACGCCGTCGAGCAGCTCGAGACGCTCAATATTGCCGACGCCACCATCGACCCGCGCTTCAAGATCCTTGACCAGAGCCGATCCCCGCGGTCGATCATGGTCCAGCCGCTCGCGACGACGCAGCGGGTCGTAGGCGCGATGACGATCTCACGCCAGCGGGTGGATCCCTTCACCGAGCTGGATGCCGCCATCCTCAAGGTCATCACCAACCAGGCCTCGATCGCCATCGAGAACGGACGCCTCTACGAGCAGCTTCAGGCCCACCTCGGGGAGCTGGAGACCGCCAATGCCCAGATCGCCGAGGTCAGCCGGCTCAAGTCCGAGTTCCTCGCCAACATGTCGCATGAATTGCGCACGCCACTCAACGCCATCCTCGGGTTCTCGGAGCTGCTTCGCGACGATTTGGCCGGCAAGATTACGGAAAAGCAGCGCCACGACTGCCTGGACAACATCCATAACAGCGGCAAGCACCTGCTCTCCCTGATCAACGACGTCCTCGACCTGACCAAGGTCGAGGCGGGTCGGATGGACCTGGTCTATGAGGAGTTCGGGGTCGACTCCGCCGTCCGCGAGGTGCTCAACGTGGTGCGCTCGTTGGCGATGAAGAAGGACATCGAGATCGGCTCAAGCGTCGAGCCGCCTGATGCCCTTTTGATTGCGGACAAGAACAAGTTCAAGCAGGTCCTCTACAACCTCCTGTCCAACGCCATCAAGTTCACGCCGCCGACGGGCAAAGTCGGCCTCCAGGCCGCCGTCCAGGGCCAGGCACTGCGGATCACGGTCAAGGACAGTGGTATCGGCATCCCCAAAGACCTCCAGCACAAGATCTTCGGCGCCTTCTACCAGGTGCAGAGCGCCAGCAACCGCGAGTACCCGGGAACCGGGCTCGGGCTGGCGCTGACCAAGAAGCTGGTCGAGCTCCACGGCGGCTCGATCGACTTCGAGAGCGCGCCGGACCAGGGCACCGCCTTCACCGTCGAGTTCCCGCTCCGGCCCGGCCCGAGCAAGCGGAATCGGGTGCTGGTGGTGGAGGACAACCCCTCGAACCTGGACCTGGCCCGGATGGTCCTGGAGGGCAACGGCTTCACCGTGGACACCGCCTCGAACGGCACGGAGGGCCTGGAGAAGGCCCGCCATCTCCGGCCCGACCTAATACTGATGGATATGCAGCTCCCCGGCGTTGATGGATTAGCGGTCACCCGCCAGCTCAAAGCCGACCCGGCCACGAGGAGCATAAAAGTGGTCGCCCTGACAGCGAACGCGTTGAAGGGGAGCGAGGAGCAGGCGCTGGCCGCGGGGTGCAGTGGCTACATTGCGAAACCGATCGAACTCAAGAAATTCATGCTGCAAGTGACGAACTTTCTGGAGAAGGAGTAGGCGCGACCCATGTCATTCCCGAAGACGATTCTGATGATCGAGGATGATGCCCCGACCCGGGAGGTCGTCCGGATGGCAATGCTGGGTCAAAACCTGAACCTGATCGAAGCCGACACCGGGGAAAAGGGCATGGAGATGATCGAGAAGTCCGAGCCCGACCTGGTCATTCTCGACCTGAATCTCCCGGGTGTTTCCGGGATGGATGTCTGCCGCCAGCTCCGTGCCGACGGCACCCAGGTCCCCGTCATCATGCTGACCGCGAAGAACGACACCATCGACGTCGTCGTGGGACTCGAGGTGGGGGCCGACGACTACCTGACCAAGCCGTTTGAGGTACGGGAACTCTTAGCCCGGGTGGGCGCGCACCTGCGTCGAAGCGAGCAGGCGGTCTCGCAGGCACAGCCCAAGACGCGCTTCGAGTTCCCAGGCCTCATCATCGACATGAACAGCCGCCAGGTGTGGCGCGAGGGCAAGGAAGTCGCTCTGACGCTGACCGAGTTCAACCTCCTGTCGCTGCTGGCCTCGCAGGCCGGGCAGGTGGTGAGCCGCGGCGAGCTGCTGCGCAAGGTGTGGGGCTACGAAGTCGAGATCGAGACGCGCACGGTCGACGCCCACGTCTACCGGTTGCGCAAGAAGATCGAGCGCGATTCCGAAAAGCCGCATTACATCCACTCCGTTCCGGGGATCGGCTACCGCTTCGTCGCCGACTAGCGAGAGCAGGGCCTTATTTCCCGCCCCGCTTGCGGGGGAGGGTAGGGTGGGGGCTCCATGAACGACATCGAAGGGCTGGTTGACGAGTACGGCCCCAGGGGCCAGTGGACCGAGCTTGGCATCGTCCTCGACCGAATGGACCGCCGCCGTCTGGCTGACGGCGAGCAGGAGATGTGGTATCGGGCCCGTGGCATCGTCGAGTTCCGGACCAATCAGCGCGCCAGGGCCAGGGAGATCTTCGAGGAAGGGGTGCGGCAGTTCCCGACCTCAGGCTGGCTGAACTACGGGCTGGGTCAGGAGTACGAGGCGCAGGGACGCATCGACGAGATGGCCGCCTGTTTTCGCCACGTCCGACTCGAGCGTGTCGGTAGCCCGACCATGCTGGCGATGGCGCGCTACTACTACTTATGGAGCCGCTTCGAGCTGGGCCAGCTGGTGATCCAGCCGATCTTCAACCGTTACTACGAGTTGAAGATTGCCGACGACATGTTCCTCCACATGCGTGGGCTTCCGATGTTCGACGAGTCGTTCGGCTACCGCGCCACCTTCGCGCGCATGGCCGGCAAGCTCGACCAAGCGCGATACGAGTTGGCGCGGGCGCGATCGGAGCTGAGCGATCTAACGGTCGAGCGTTACGAGCTCTATCTCGAAGCCACCGCAACCGGAAATTGGAAACCGGTCCTGGCAGACCTCGAGTCGCTGCTGAAGTCGCTCGATGCGAGGACGCCAACCGGCCCGCTCCGGATGAAACGAGCCGTCTTGCGCTGCCGAGCCCTGGGCAATACCCCTCCCCCTTCGGGGGAGGGCAGGGTGCGGGCCATCGAGGCCGCCCTTGCCGAGCTCGGTGCGGTTCAGCTGACGCCCGAAGACCATGCCTGGTTGGAGGACATTCGAACCCTCGCTCGAGCTGAGCTGTTCCACCATTTCGAAATGCCGGATCGAGAGCAGGCGGCCTTGTCGGAATTCCTGCCGCGCCAGGCGCTGCTGTTCGAGCCGAACCACGCATTTTACTTCGGCTTTCTCGACTACCAGGAGACATTGAAGCCGCACTACCAGTCACATCGCAATACCTAGGCCGAATGGGGTATAGCGCGCGAGTGCAATTCGCGTTATCGTGCGCTTAGCGAGCAAGGCGGTCACCGAGGGGGCCCTCCAGTGGGCAAGCTTATAGCGAACGTCGCCCCCGTACTTGAGGATTACATCGAAGCCGCGGCTCAGGCTGAGCACGTTCCGATCGATGAGTATGCGGGGGCCCTGCTGCAGGTTGGATGGGAAGCCGTCTTTGGAATCCGCCGCTCCGAGCGGCTGAAGCGCGCGGCGTCGGCATCGCGTCAAGCGGAATTGCGGGCGAACTTCGTGAAGCTGCGGGCCGGCCTGACCCACAATGGCGCGAAAAACGGCGACAAAAACGGCGACTGATTAGGGGATCCCGATTCCGGCGATCTCCTCCCAGAGATGCAGCGCCGCCTTCCGGCCCAGATAGAAGCTATCCAGGTCGAGGCACTCGTTGGGCGCGTGCGCAAAGGAATCCGGCAAGACGAAGCCGACTAATAGACAGGGAGCCTCGAGCAGCCGGCCCATGACATCGACGGCGCCAATGGAACCGCCGGCGCGGATCAGGGCTGGGTCCTTGCCGTAGACGCGCTTCAGCGCTCGCTGGCCGGCCCGAATCAGCGGATGGTCGACTGGCGTGATCCACGGATCGCCGTGGCCGCCGAGCTCGGTGAGGCTGACCCGCACCGTCTTTGGGTGAACCTCCTCGACGTAGCCGCGCAGCGCCTCGGTGACGGCCTTTGGATCCTGGTCGGGGACGAGGCGGCAGCTGAACTTGGCGGCGGCCCACGCCGGAATAATCGTCTTCGCACCAGGTCCCTGATAGCCGCCCCAAATTCCGTTGACATCGAGGGTCGGCCGCGCCCAGTTGCGCTCGGTCGGTGTGAAGCCCGCCTCGCCATGCAGCGCCCGTAGACCATAGGTCCGCTTGATCGCCGCTTCGTCAAAAGGCACGCGCGCGAACTGGCGGCGCTCATCGTTGCTTAGAGGTCGCACCCCGTCGTAGAAACCCGGCACCAGGACATGGCCGGCCGGATCCTTGAGCCGGACCAGGATCTCCGCCAGGGCCTGGGCCGGGTTGGGGGCGATGCCGCCGAGGTTTCCGGAATGCAAATCGGTGTTGGCCGCCTCGACCCGGAGCTCGAAGTAGATCAGTCCGCGCAGCGCGTATGTGATGGCGGGAAAACCCTTCGCGACCATCTCCGTGTCGCTGATGACGCAGTAGTCGGACTTGAGCCGATCGAGGTTGGCGCGCACGAATGCCTCGAAATTTGGGCTGCCGATCTCTTCTTCGCCTTCGGCGATCACCTTCAGGTTGAGCGGCAGTTCGCCGGTCGTACGCAGCCAGGCATGAATCGCCTGCCAGTGCAGCGCGATCTGTCCCTTGTCGTCAGATGAGCCGCGGCCAAAGAGCAGGCCATCCTTCCGATGCGGCTCAAACGGTGGAGAGGTCCAGAGGTCGAGCGGGTCGACCGGCTGGACGTCATAGTGACCATAGAGCAGGACCGTCGGCTTACCCGGCGCCTTCAGCCAGTCGGCGTAGACGACCGGATGCCCGGCCGTCTCGATGACCTCGGCGTTCTGCAGTCCGATCCGCTCGTACTGCTCCGCGAGGTGGCCGGCCGCGCGCCGGACATCGTCGCTGCGGTCCGGTTGGCTCGAGATGCTCGGGATCCGCAAGAAGTCGTCGAGCTCGTCCAGGCCTTGCTCGCGCGTCTCTTCGAGAAATTCTTCAGGCGTTGCCATCGCAGGCTATCTTAGGCAACGACCGACTTCTCCCTCCCCCGCGAGGCCGTTATTCCCTCCCCCGCTTGCGGGGGACGGTAGGGTGGGGGCTTCTAGTAGATGAACCCCAACAAATCGAGTCCGGCCGTGGACTTGATCGTCCGGTAGTCGACCCGGGCCCATCCGCCGTAGTTCATCTCAGAGACGGTGAAGGAACCGTCCCCGTTGACCGACTCGACGTAGGCCACGTGTCCGACCGGCGACGCCCAGCTGATGCCCTGGACCATGATCGCGCCGACCATCGGCACCTGGCCCTCGGCGAAGCCGAACTGCTGCGCGTTGTACCACCACTGCCAGGCGTTGCCGTTCCACGGGACATTACGCTTGTGCGCCACCCACCAGGTGCAATACCCGTAGGGGAACTTTCCTCCGGAGCCGGTCACGGGGGCATTGCTGTAGGTGATGGTGTAGTTCGTCACCTGCGCGCCAAAGCGGTTCCACGTCACGGAGCGCACCGTCTTCTTGCCGACACCGGGATCGCCGAGCGCCGGCCCGACCCCATCGGGCAGCATCAGCATGCCGCCGGCCTTGAGGTGGTCGGGATCACGGATCAGGTTGAAATCGATGATGTCCTGGACCTTGACGTGGTACTGGATGGCGAGGCCGCTCAGCTGGGTGTTGGACTGGACCTTGACCAGGATGCCGTTGACCGGAGGCACCACGAGTCGCTGGCCCTGGACAACCGCGGTCACGTCGGCGATGTTATTGGCCCAGCGCAGGGTATCCAGCGTCAAACCGTACCGCCCAGCGACGGCCTGGACGGTGTCGCCCGGCTTGACCGTGTAATAGGCGACGTCGCGCCGGACCGGAGTGTCCACACTGGAGGCGCTCATCTTCATGATGAACCCGCCCTGGCTCAGTACCACGTCGTCGACGTGCGTGGTTCGCAGTGAGACCGAAGGGGTGGGATTTGCGCCGTAGGCGGTGTCGGTGTGGAGTCGGTCGAAGGCGGTTAGTACCGGGATCACGGCCGCCGCTAACAAAACAAGCGTGTGCGTTAAAAACCGGCTCTGTGGCAGATCACTTCCCCCGTGATAGCTCGAGTTGGTTTTTCAGGATGGTAGCACAGGTTAGGTCGGCGCAAGTGTTCGGGATGACTTCCACGAAAGCTACAAGCGGGGAAGGCGTGACAAAAGTGTGAAAATGTAGGACAGTTACGGTTGGCGCTCAGGAGGCGCTTGAGGCGGGGCGTCGAATACGAATCCGGGCAGGAAGGGGCCCACGGAGGCAGCGTTTGGGGTTCGATAGGGCGGGCAGCACAAGCCCAGGCCTTAACAGTTGTAAAGACTTCGGTAGGGCTGTGAAGTCCCGACCCTCGGTGGTCGCCCGGGCGAGCCGTGGTCGTAGCGTGGCAGTCCTCCTGCTCAGCCTGTCCGGCGTACTCGGCCTGCTGGTGGCCCCGTCCGGGGTCCTGGCTGACGCGCCGGGAGCTTCGCCCTCAGCGTCGCCCGCCCAAAGCCCGGCCGTCAGTCCGGCCGCCAGCGCCTCGACGCCGGTGGCTTCCCCCTCGCCTTCAACTACGGCCAGTCCGTCGCCGGCGAGCCCGACGCTCCAGAACCGCCAGTCCCAGGGCCAGCTGATCGGCGCCCTGACGGCCTCCGAGGCCCACGCGCTGATGCTCGAGAAGTCGCTGAACCAGTCGGAGTTGAGCCTGGTGGCGCTCGGCCAGCAGATTCTCGACGCCGAAAAAGAAGTCGCGCAGCTGGATAGTCGCATCACCGCCGTGAGCGCGCTGCACGAGCAGGTCAGTACCCAGCTGCAGACGGACCGCGCGCAGCTCGCGGCCGTCGTTCGCGGCCTTTACAAACACCAGGACAACTTCTTCGTCACCCTGATCCGGTCGGGCGGCTTCGGCGGATTGCTGAGGACTATCGGGTACACCGACGTGGTTCTGGATCGTGAGCGAAGCCTCATTCGGGCGGTGCAGGCCGACGATGTGGCGCTGGAACACGCGCAGGCGACGCTGCAACGCAGCCGCCAAACCAAAAAGGACACCCTCTCCAGGCTGGTCTCCTTCCGCACCACCCTGGCCTTGGAGATCGCGAACGAGCAGTCACTCCAGACGCAACTTCAAGGCTCCATCGACGAGGCGCTGGTCGCGCTCGATGCCACGCAGACCGATTCGCCGGAGATCGCGGCGCACCGGGCAAAGCTCGTCCAGATGAAGACCGACAGTGTCCTCAGCCAGATCGAACAGGCGGTCTTCGCCCAACAGACTTTCCAGCAGACGGCCCAACTGATCGCCGAGGACCCTGTGCTGGCAGCCACCGGCCGCCTGCTCTGGCCGATCCCGCATGCGACCATCACCCAGGGCTTTGGCCCAACGCCCTATGTCTTTGAAGCGTCCTATGCCGGTTTCCCGCACTTTCACACCGGGATCGACCTGGCGATGCCGTTAGGAACTCCCGTGTTCGCGGCGGCGGACGGCGTCGTCATGCTGGCCCGCCCGATGGCCGATACTGCTGGCCTCCTCGTCGGGTACGGGAATTACGTCATCATCCAGCACGATGCCGGCTTGAAAACGCTATACGGCCACCTGCTCACGATCGGAGTCAAAGAGGGCGATGTCGTCCATCGGGGTCAACTGGTCGGCCTGGTCGGCTCAACCGGTAACTCGACCGGACCACACACCCACTTCGAGGTCCGGATCGAGAACAGCCCGGTCGACCCGATGCAGATGCTTCCCGATGTGGCCCCGCAACCGGCGCCAGCCATCCCGAGCACGCCACACTAGTCTTTCTTAGTAGTTGTACTTGGCCGTCGCGGCCAGGTCCGGCGTCGCGACGAACCACTTGCCGCCAATGCCCTGCCCGTAGGCGTCGGCGGAGTCGCCATCCTTACTGTAGGTGTAGAGCGGGTGGCCGTTGTAGAGCACCTGCTTGCCATTGGCGCCGTTGAGCACGGTGAGGTTGCCGGGCAGCGCCGGATTGCTGGTGGGTGTTCCCGAGGAGGCGAGGAGCGGCGGCCAGGTGGTCGCGCATCCCCCGGTGCAGGCGACCGTGGTCTCTGTGTCGGGCGTGAAGTAATAGAGGGTGAGCCCTTTGTCGCTCTTCAGCACCGTTTGCGAGTTGGCTCCCACCTTCACCGAGCCGGTGTGGATCAGGGCGGCGCTGCTTGGCGATGCTGTCGGCGCGCTACTGCTGGGTGCGCTGCTGCCGCCGCAGGCCGCCAGCCAGAGGGCGGCGACCGCCGGAATGATGCCGATTTGACTTCGAAATGACCTCATGGATGCCTCCTCGGGCGGCCGGGTTGCCGCCAAGGACGGATACCGGCGGAGGTTACGATCGGCCCTTGCCAGTTTCGGGGAACTCTTGTACGATGTCCCGCACATGACGGGTCGGGTTCAGTTCGCGGGCTTTTACTTTTACGCCTACCTCGGGCCGGCACGGGACCGGCTCGGGATGGGCTAGCGCCGCCCCTCCCGCCGCCCCCCGTTCACCGGCCTCCTCCCAACCAGACAACTAACTTGGCGCGCCCAGGAGGCAAACAAGGATGGCGGTTCGAGGGATACGCGGCGCGACGACCACTGAAGAAGACAGCGAGACGGCGATCGTCGACGCCACGACCGACCTACTGGCGGAGCTCGCCCGCGAGAACGCGCTCAGGCCGGGCGACATCGCCGCCGTCTGGTTCACCACGACGCCGGACCTGACGGCGGAGTTTCCCGCGGCAGCGGCCCGGCGCTTCGGCTGGGGGGACGTGCCATTACTCTGCGGCCACGAAATGGCCGTGCCCTCCTCGAACCCGCGGAGCCTGCCGCGGTGCATCCGTGTCCTGCTGCTGGTCAACACTGACCGGCCATCATCGGCGATGCGCTTCGTCTACCTGCGCGGCGCGGAGAAATTGAGGGTGACAGCATGATTATCGTGATGCGGCACGACGCAACCGCGGCGCAGGTGGCGGCAGTGGTCTCGCAGGTCGAGGCCCACGGTTGCCGGACCCACCTGAGCGACGGCGACGAGCGAACTGTGATCGGCGTTATCGGGACGAATCCATTCGCCCTGCGGGAGCTCTTCATCGAGGCCCCGGGCGTAGCCGAGGTGGTACCCATCACGAAACCATTCAAATTGTCGAACCGCGAGTTCCGGTCGCGCGATACCCGGATCACGGTCGGTGCCCACGAGGTGGGTGGTGACCGCGTGTGGATTGTGGCCGGGCCGTGCTCGGTCGACGGAGAGGAGTTGTACCTCGAGACCTGCCGGCAAGTACGGGCGGCCGGGGCCCACGCGCTCCGAGGCGGTGTCTTCAAACCGCGCACCTCGCCCTACAGCTTCCAGGGACTGCGCGGCGACGGCATCAGCATCCTGCGCGAGGCGAAACGCGAGACCGGCCTGCCCCTGGTATGCGAGGTGCTCGAGCCCGCCGACATCGGGACGCTGGCCGACATCGTCGACGTGCTGCAAATCGGTGCGCGCAACATGCAGAACTTCCCCCTGCTGTCCGAAGTCGGTCGCCTGCGCAAGCCCGTCCTGCTGAAGCGAGGCATGTCGGCGACGATCGAGGAGTGGCTGCTCTCGGCCGAGTACATCCTCAGCCAGGGCAACTACGATGTCATTCTCTGTGAGCGTGGCATTCGCACCTTCGAGACCTACACCCGGAACACGCTGGACCTCAACGCGGTGCCGCTGATTAAGGAGCTGAGCCACCTGCCGGTGATCGTCGATCCGAGCCATGGAACCGGGCGGCGCTCGCTCGTCACCTCGATGGCGCTCGCGGGAATCGCGGCGGGGGCTCACGGACTGATGGTCGAGGTGCATGCACAGCCGGAGGTCGCCCTCTCCGATGGTGCCCAATCGCTGACACCGCAGGCGTTCGCTCACCTGGTCGAACAGGTCGACGCCGTCTCCGCGGCGCTGAGCCGGACCGTCGGAGTGGCGTGATGCGGGTCGGCATCGTCGGGCTCGGCCTGATCGGCGGTTCGCTCGGTCTGGCCCTGCGCCGGCTGGGCGGGTCCATCGAGGTCCACGGTGTCGCCCACCACGAGGATGGAGTGGTGGCGGCGCAGCAGCGTGGCGTGGTCGACCGTGCGTCGACGGAACTGCGCAACCTGGCCGACTGCGACATCGTCGTCGTCGCCACGCCGATCAATCAGATCCGGGTGATTCTCGAACGCCTTGCCGGCGTCGTCCGGCGAGGCGCCATCGTGACCGACGTCGCCAGCGTGAAGCGCCCGGTGCTCGAGTGGGCCCGCTGCCTACCTGATCCCGATCGATTTCTCGGCGGCCACCCTGTCGCTGGCAAGGAGCGCAGCGGCCTGGGCGAAAGCGATGCCACGCTCTTCCGCGGAGAGACCTGGATTTTCACCCCGGACGATGGCCAGGAGCTGACCCCGTTCGACGAATGGTTCCGCCTCGTCCGGGCGATCGGTGCGCGGCCTCATATTCTCTCCGCCGAGGCGCACGACCGGCAGATGGCGTTTCTCAGTCATCTGGCCTTCACCATCAGCATCGCGTACGCGCAGACCGTGCGGCCGTTTGCCGATCCGGAGCTTGGCGGTCCGGGATTTCGCGGCATGGTGCGCCTGGCCGAGGGCGACCCGACTCTCTACGAGGACATCACGACCACGAACCGCGCCCCGCTGGTCGATGCGATCGACCGCTTCTCCGAGGTCCTACGCGACTACCGCGAGCGGATCGACCGCGGTGAGCGGGTGGGCGAGCTCTTCAGGCAGGGCGCGCATGCCACGCACTGACGTGGGGTCCGCTGCAACCGTCCAGCCCGCGGCACGAGTTGCCGGTGAGTTGACAGTGCCCGGTGATAAGTCGATTGCCCACCGGGCGCTGATGCTGGCCGCCCTTGGGCAGGGCGAAAGCTGGATTCATGGGCTTCCCGACGGTGAAGACGTCCTCGCTACCGTCGGCTGCCTGCGCTCGCTTGGTGCCAACCTTCAACGCACCGGCGGTACCGTCCGGATCCGCGGCGAGGGATTGAGGTCGTTCGCCACCCCGCATGGGCCGCTCGATTGCGCGAACTCCGGGACCACGATGCGCCTGTTGCTCGGCGTGCTGGCCGGAAGCTCGGTATCCGCCACGCTCGACGGCGACGCCTCCCTTCGCCGCCGCCCCATGGATCGGGTGATCGACCCACTGAGGAGCATGGGCGCCAAAATCGAATCGCGAGAGGATCGCGCACCGCTCGCCGTGACAGGAACATCGCTCCAGGGCCGGCGCCACGAGCTGAAGGTGCCGAGCGCGCAGGTGAAGAGCGCGCTACTGCTCGCCGGTCTCTCCGCCAGCGGTCCCACGACGGTCGTCGAACATGTCGCGACACGCGACCACACGGAGCGGCTGCTGCGAGCCATGGGGACGGATGTCGGCGCGACCGCCGAGGGAGTGGTCATCCGGCCATCGCATCAGCCACTACGGCCGATCGAGCTGGCGGTCCCGGGCGACTTTTCGTCCGCCGCCTTCTGGATGACGGCTGCGGCCCTGCGGCCTGGTTGGTCGGTGATCATCGGCGATGTCGGGCTCAATCCAACCCGGACCGCGTTCCTCGAGCTGCTGCGGTCGATGGGCGCCGAGGTCAAGGTCGAGGGACCGGCTGTCGACACCGAGCCGAGTGGCCGGGTTACCGTGACCGGCCAACGCTTGCGGCCCATTGTCCTCGGCGCTGCCGACGTGGCAGCCGCCATCGACGAGATCCCGGCCCTGCTCGTGCTGGCGACGCAGGCTCAGGGCGTCACCACCATCGATGGCGCCGGGGAGCTCCGCGTCAAGGAGAGCGACCGGATCGCCACCATGGCAGAGGGTCTTCGTCGAATGGGCGCCGTCGTTGAAGAGCGACCGGACGGCGTCAGCGTCCGCGGGCCGGCCGCGCTGCAGGGCGCGACCGTCGACTCGCACGGCGACCACCGCGTCGCGATGGCGCTGGCTGTGGCCGGACTCGTCGCGTCCCGTCCGACCACGATCGAGGGCGCGGACTGCGTCGCCGTCTCCTATCCGAACTTCTTTGCGCAACTCCAAGAGCTAACCCATGACAGCTGAAATCTCGCTCGCCCGCTTGCGGGGGAGGGCAGGGTGGGGGCCGTGAACTCCATCCTCCTGCTGGGCGACCCCGTTTCCCGCAGCCTCTCACTGGGCATGCAAAACGCCGCCTTTGAAGCACTCGGCATCGATTGCCGCTACGTGCTTCGAGATGTGAGCCGTGCCGGCCTTGC